>NZ_JMCB01000034.1 GCF_000737315.1 Hyalangium minutum | reverse complement strand
GCACCGCCACGGCCTCCAGCCTCCCTCGCTACTCCCGAGCTTCGAGACCGCTCCGGCTGCTCTGGCTGCTTGAGCCGGTGAACTCTTACAAGGCGTCCACTGCTTCGCGAGAGGAGACGCGAAACGCAATATGGATCGGCGGTGTGACCGCTTCGCCTTGGCTGATCCAGAAATCGGACCCGTCCGCATGGCAGAAGCCTGCACCTTCCTTTTGACCCTCACGCGTGGCAGGCAGCTCGACCACGCGCGAATGGCCGGTGGGTGCGAGCGCTTGCGAATAGAAGGCCTTGCTTTTCGCGGAGTCGCTCACGACGACACTCAAGTGATCGATCATTGGAACTCCCTTTGGTTTGCGTGACGGCCCAGAGCGCTCCATCTGCGCCACCGCGAAATATAGGCGCATAGGAGGAACAGAGGCTCTTCTGCGGGGTGCGGTGAGGGCGTCCGAGAGCTGGAAGTCTTACGGGAACTGCGCTCGACCAAGACGGAGCGCTCTCGCCAGAAGCTCCGAGCGGCGGCTTCGATTCCCGCCGCCTCCATGCAGAACAACCCGCCGCTCCGAGCCGAGTCCACTGTGCCTACCGGGCCTTCACCTCCGTGGCGTGCTTCAGGTCCTCCAGGAAGAACGCCTCCATGCCCCGCGCGGCCTCCTGATCCTCGAGCACCAGCGAACCCTCCTCGAGAAGGTTGAAGGACAGCGCGTCGTAGTTGATGGAGCCCACCAGCACCAGCCGGTCATCCACCAGCATCGTCTTGGCGTGCATCATGGACGGTTGGTACTCCCAGATGCGCACGCCCGCGGCCAGCAGCGTGTCGTAGGTGGCCCGCTGCGCCAGGGTGATGGACGTGTGGTCGTTCTTGTCCCCAGGCGCCAGCACCCGGACGTCCACCCCCGCGCGGGCCTGCTCCACCAGCAGCGCGGTGAGGGGCTCGTTGGGCGTGAAGTAGGCCTGCGCGATCCACAGCCGCTTGTGCGCCGCGCGCGCCATCAGCTGCGTGAGGCGCTCGGCGCGGGTGAGCTCGGGGTTGGCGGTGCTGGCGACGAAGCCGCCCCAGCCGTCCCGCGCATCGTCCAGGCTGGGCTCGGAGGTGCCCAGCGCGGGGAAGTCACTGGCGGGCAACAGCTCGCCGGTGCGCTCCTGCCAATTCTCCGCGAAGGCCTGCTGGAGCTGCGCCACCACGGGACCTTCCACCCGCACATTGGTATCGCGCCACTCCTTCTCGTTGCGCGCATCTCCCAGCCACTCGTCCTGGATGGCCAGGCCCCCGGTGATGGCCACCCGGCCGTCCACGACGATGATCTTGCGGTGGTTGCGCGCCAGGTTCTCGTCCGCGGGCAGCGGGCGGAAGAGGTGCGCGTGGCACCCGGCAGCCTCCAGCCTCGGCTTGATGTCTTTCTCGAAGGGCCCGCTCCCCAGGGGATCCACCAGCACCCGGCAGGACACACCCGCCCGGGCGCGCTCGGTGAGCACGGAGAGGATCCGCTCGGAGGCCTGTCCCTTGCGCCAGATGAACAGGACGATGTTGATGGAGGAGCGTGCGCGGGACAGCTCTTCCTCCATCACGTCGAAGACCGCGCCGTTGTTGGCCCAGCGCAGGTGGTTGCCCGGCACCATGCGCGTGCTCACCGTCTGGTAGAGCGCCGTGGCGAACTCCGGGCCCCGCGAGCTCACCCCCGAGCGCAGATAGAAGGGCTGCGACTGCTCCTTGTTGCGGCTACACGAGACGCACCCCACCCACACGATGGCCGCTGCCAGGGCCACCGCCCACCTTCGCCCTCGTCCCATTCGCCCCCCCAGCTCTTCTTGAGAAAGAGATGGGCACGGGACCTCAGCGCGTCATCCTCCGGTCCCCCTTATTGTCTCGATTCCTGAAAAAGTGTGAGCAGGGCTCCTACAGACGCGCCCGCGGCACGGAGCGCTGGTGGAGGACGAGCACGATGAGCGCCACGAGCGCCGGCAGGGCCTGCACCACCAGGATGGAGCGCTGCGCCGTCACGCCTCCATAGACTCCGGCGACGAGCACACAGCCCAGGAAGAAGGCGCGCACGCGCAGGGCCCAGTGCACTTCGCCGATGAGCAGGCTCCAGCCCAGCCCGGCCGCGAGGAAGCCATTGTACAGGCCCTGGTTTGCCGCCAGCACCGCCGAGCTCGCGGCGACCTCCGGCGTGAGGTGGAACGTCGCCAGCCCGAAGGGCGTCTGCCAGAGAAACATCTCCAGGACCATGAACCAGAGATGAAGCAGGGCGATCAGGCCCGTGAGCACGATGAGGAGGACTCTCATCGCGCCATCCTAACCGAGCCCTCCAAGTCTTCCAGGAAATCAATAAATTCCAGGGTTTCATTGACAGCGCAGGGTGATTTCTCCCACGCTCAGGCGCATCCCCCACTCCATGGAGGCGTATGCGTCACCCCTCATTTCGTGTTCTGGCCCTGTCGCTGGCCCTTGGCTCGGCCGGTGCGGCCGAGGCCAAGAGCACCACGACGGACAACCTGACGGTGTTCTCGGGCACCAAGGCCCTCTCCCCAGAGCAGGCGCTCCGAGACAATGCCGAGCGCTACGGGCTGCCTCGCAGCCTGGACAACCTGGTGCTCGTCGAGGTGCAAGAGTCCCTGCTGGGCAAGCACTACCGCTATCAGCAGATGTTGCTGGACCTGCCCGTGGACAACGCACAGATCATTGTCTCGATTGGCAAGAATGGCCAGCTGCTGCAGATCTTCAACGAGACCCGGCACGTCAGCGCGGAGATGGATGACGACGCGGTCAACCAGCTGTACCTGAAGGCGCAGATCTCCAGCGAAGCCGCGCTGGACCAGGCGTGGACGAACATGCGGGTCCAGCAGCCCTTGGTGGACCTGCCCAAGGACGAGCGGGTGTGGATCCCCGTCAAGGACGGTTTCCAGCTGGTGTACAAGGTGACGATCGCCGCGCAGATGCCCACCGGCGGTTTCGTGCAATACATCAACGCCCAGGACGGCCGCCTGGTCGGCTCCTACAGCACGTCCCTGCCTCGCAACGGCAAGTTCGAGGACCGGACCCTCGCCTCCCGCTTCTTTGTCCTGGGCCCGCCCCTGGATCGCAAGGCCGCGACGGCCGCCATCGAGCAGAAGTTGGGCGGCGCCAAGCCCACGTTTTCCGCGGGCCTGGCCTCTGGCATCAACGGCACCGGCTATGTGTTTGATCCCGACCCCCGCACCACGCTGAACACCGACGCCCTGACGGACACCTCGGCCGCCACGGCGTTCGACGCGGCTTACCTCACCAAGCCGCTGCGGGACATCACGCTGGCGGGCGGTGTGTATTCGCTCTCCGGGCCGTACATCAACATCAAGGACATCGAAGCGCCGAACACCGCGCCCTCGACGACCACCAACGGCATCTGGACGGCCAAGCGCGGCAACGACGCGTTCGACGACACCAACGTCTATTTCCATATCGATCAGAGCCAGCGGTACATCCAGTCCCTGGGCTTCACCAACATCATCAACCGCCCGCTGAATGTGGACACCAACGGCGTCAGCGGTGACGACAACTCGCACTACAGCCGGGGCACCAGTGACTACCTGGCCTTTGGCCATGGCTGCGTCAACGACAGCGAAGACGCCGACGTGATCCTCCACGAGTACGGCCATGGCATTCAGTTCAACATCAACTCGAGCTGGACCGGCGGCGACACGGGCGCCATGGGCGAAGGCTTCGGAGACTACTGGGCGGGTTCGTACTCCTACAGCACGCCGAATGGCGCCACGTACCACCCCGAGTGGGTGTTCACCTGGGATGGCCACAGCTCGTGCTGGAACGGCCGCATGCTCAACCGGACGGACGCCCGGTACAACAGCAGCAAGACCTATAGCGCGCACCAGTCGGTGACCGAGGGAGGCGTCACCTTCCAGTCCGACGAGCTGTGGTCGGCGCCCCTGTTCGAGGCGCTGAAGAGCTTGAAGGCGGCGGGCAAGCCGCGGGAGGACGTGGACAAGATCATCCTCCAGGCGCACTTCGGGTTGGGCTCTGGGGTGAAGATGCCGGCGATGGCGACGGCCATCGTCAACGCGGCGCACAACCTGTTCCCGGCGGATCCCACTTACGAGAATACCTTCAACGCGAAGTTCCAGGCGCAAGGCATTCTTGGCACTGTCGTCTCGGGCCCGTCCATCAACGAGACCGAGGCCAACAACACCACGGCAACGGCGAACGTGATCTCCGCGGCCAACACCACCGTCAACGCGACGATCTCAGCCAGCAGCGATGTGGACTATTTCCAGGTGAGCCTGCCGGCAGGCAAGACGCTGACGGCGACGATGACGCCGAACGCGACCTCGGACTACGACCTGTACCTGTATAACAGCTCGGGAACCCAGCTGAGCTCGAGCCTCAAGGGGACGGGCCTTGCCGACGTGGTGACCCGGGCCAACACCGGCACGACGGCGACCGTCTTGTATGTGAAGGTGATTTATTACAGCGGCGGCACGGGCGCGACCAACGGCAAGTACACGTTGCTCGCGGGCTGGTAAGCCGCGGGTCGTCGTCGCTTGAGGTGGAAAGAGGCCCACCTGCTCCAGGTGGGCCTCGCTGCGCTCCGGCCAGGTGGGTGGACTGGTAGAGGCTGTGCCCCAGATCCAGGAGTCTCCGGAGGCTGTGACGCGGAAGGACGTGGGCTGAGGGCCCGATGCCCGCGCGCTGAAAACCGTTTCCGGTCCTCGCGGGCGCCCACTATCCTGCGCCCCCCGAGCAGCCCGGCCCCGGCTCTGTCCGACATCCCCCGGCCCGCCGCGCGCCGCTCGCCCAGGAGACGATCATGTCGCGCGAGTACCCCCAGGAGCAGTTGCTGGCGTTCGTCCAGGCCATGGCCAACGTGGCGGCGAGCGATGGCCGCATCACCGAGGACGAGCGTCAGCAGCTGGATGAAATCGTGCTGGGCATGGGCCTGTCGCCCCGCGACGAGCAGGTCGCCGCGCTCATCGAGCAGGAGTTCAAGAAGCCCAGCCGCTTCGCCGACATCATCAGCAAGATCGAAATCCGCGAGCTGCGCGTCTCTCTGCTGCGCATGCTCGTCGAGGTGGCGTGCGCGGACGGCGAGATCGCGAAAGAGGAGCGCGCCTCGGTGAAGGAGGCTGCCAGCACCTTCGGTCTCGACGTGTCGGTCGCCGACGCGCTCATCGACTGGACGCTCGACTCGATCAAGCTCGAGCAGCGCGAGCGCGAGATCATGTCGAAGCTGCTCTAGCCCTCCCAGGTGCTTTGACGGGCCGCTCCGATAGCCCTGTCGCCTGGCTACACGCTCATTTCCTCGCGAGCTTCCCGAGCCAGGCTCGCGCCTTCTGGTGCAGCTCGTCGTCCGGTGAGGTCTTCGCCGTGACTTGCTGGAACTCCGAGCGGGCCTTGGCGGGCTCGGAGTCCTTGAGCGCATCGCCTTGGAGGAAGTGGTCCTTGGCTTGGGCCTTCAGTTGGTCCGCGCGCTGTGCCACGAGTGAGCCGAGCTGGCTGGGCGTGGAGGTCCCTGTGATCTGCTTGTCCAACTGGCTCAGGCGCAGGAGTTGCCGGGCATTCAGCGACTCCAGCCGCAGGTAGAGCTTGTTGAACTCCTCCAGCTCTTGGAGGCCCGGCTTGCACCGGGGTTCATGGCCCTTGCATGCCCGAGCGATAGCCATGGCACCCGGTAGATCCTTGTCCATGAATCGGCGGGTGGCTTTGGTCCAGGCCGGCACAGAGGGGGGAGGTGGGGGAGGCTGCGATAACCCCCAGCAGGCTTCACGAGGCTTCCATTTGACTTGGAGGAGCCGGGCCTGCTCGTCGTCAGGAAAGACGCTGAGCACTTCCTGCAGGAGGGCCATGGCTTCCTCGCGCTTGCCTGCGCTGCCCAGGTGATCCGCCTCGGCCATTCCCTTGTCCGCGGCGGCCCGAAGCTGGCGCTTCAGCGCGTTCACCTGCTCGAACAGCGTCGTGTCCGGGCTGATCGCGTCCAGCTCGGCCTTGGCCGCTGCGAGCTTCTGGTCCATCAGCTTGGCTTGGGCCGCTCTCAGGTGTGCGTGGTTGGGGATCTCCTTCTCCACCTGTGTCAGGGAGTCCTGAAGGCCCGGCTGGCTGGGGGAGGCAACGCGTTGCCTCTCTTTCTCCCGGACAGGGGCCACGGGATCAGAGGGGCCGCGGTGGCGGTGGTACAGGCTCAGCGCCTCACCGCCCGCGTACACCAACACGAAGCCCCCTACGAGCGTCCCGACGAGGAGCTTGGGCCAGCTCCCCCCTCGCTTCGGGGACGAGGTGAGGAACTCCACTGGACGGCGAGGCCGGGGGTTTTCCATGGGCAGGCTCTGCTCGATTCTCGCAGCAAAGCGCGCCGGGTAGCCAGTCGATGAGTGGAGGGTTCTCCTGGCTGCGCCGCTCGCTCCGTGCGAAGAGAGCGCGGCGCATCTTGAATGGGGGACTCCCGTGTATCGCATCCTGATGGTTGCCTGGCTGGGCATGCTCGTCGCCTGCTCGAAGCAGGAGGAATTCACCGGTTCGCTCGAGTTCGTCTCTCCGGTGGAGAACAGCACCCTGGGCGAGCGGCTCACCGTTCAGCTCCAGACGGCGCCTGCGGCGGCCTTTATCGACCTGTCTCTGGACGGCGAGATCGTCGCCCGCCTGTCCTCGCCGTACACCCATGAGCTCGATCTGCGGCAACTGGCCGACGGTGCCCACGAGCTCACCGCCGTCGCATTCTTCAACGTGAACGGCGAGCGCCCTCAGCTGGAGCGCCGTGTGAGCTTTACCCGCGACGCCACGGCCCCGAAGATCGTGGCGCGGTGGCCCCAGGCCGGTGAGCCCTTCACGCGGGCGTGTGGCATTGCCGCCGAGTTCTCGGAGATCATTGTTCCGGACTCCCTCTCCGTCACCGTTCGGGATGGGGCAGGCGCCTCCGTTCCCGCAAGCCTTGTGCTGCTCGGCGGCCGCAAGTTGCTCATCTTCCCTGCCGTGCCTGCCGCGCTGCCTACCTCCTGGAACATCTCGATAATGGCCACCGACGAGTTCGGCAACGTCCTGAGCGAAGGTCCCTGGGGGCTCGAAGTTCCTCGGCTCGTGGAGGGGCTGCGCCCCGACTCACCGGGCTCGAGCGAGATGACGATTGCGCGCAGCGGCTCGGAGATCGTCATGGCCTACCAGGAGGCTGTTCCCGGACAAGAGACTCCCGCGATTGCCTTTGGATCTCTCTGCAAGAGCGGCCCAGCCGCCCGCGTCGAGTCGAACACCGGCGCGGTGGCGCTGGCGACCGCGCCCGATGGCATCGCGTACGCCGCCCATCACGGCATCCACGTGCACCGGTTGGTGAACGACGTCTGGGGTGACCCCATCGCCACCATGCCGTTCTCCACGTGGACGTGGAATGTCGGGCTCGCGATAGGTCCGGGCGGCATGATGGCGCTTGGCTGGCAGCCGGCGCAGGAGTACCGCTGCCAGCATGCCGGCCGTGTGGTCAACGGAACGCTCGAGGAACTCACCGGGATGCCCTGCGGGCCCGAGAGCGGGCTCACCACGGAGCCGCAGGTGGTTGTGGACGGAGCGGGGCGGCCGGTCTTCGCGTGGCTCGAGCGGACCGCTGCCGGTACGGCCTCCGTGCGTGTCGTCGCCTGGAGCCCTGAGGGCTGGGTGCAGCTGGGGGAGTCCTTCCCGGGAATTGGCTATGAGCGACCCATGCTCAGCGTGGACGCGCAGGGGCGGCCCGTCGTGGCCTACAGCTCGCCTGCGAACGACGGAATTCTCGTGAAGGTGTGGACGGGGACGGACTGGAGCGATCTGCCCAGGCTCGCGGCGGAGAACTGGGCCTTCCCGAAGAAGCTCGCCGTGAGTGGCTCCACGCTCTTCCTGGCCTGGGAGCAACCCCGGGCCGGAGGGGACTTCGAGCTTCGGGTCTCTGCGCTCGGTTCAGGAGACACGGCCTGGAGGACCGAGGCGGGGCCGTTCGACATCATTGGCCCCAGTCACTGGGGCTCGGTCGGCCTCGTGACCGACCAGGCGGGATGGTCCGTTCTCGCATGGACCAATCCGGCGAGCGATGGCAGGTACCGCATCCACACGGCCTGGAACAACGTCTCCACCCGGTAAAGGGGCTGTCGCTCCATTCAAGTGGGAGGGAGACGGCGAAGCATCCGCCGTCTCCTGGCACAGGGTGTCAGACGTGGGGGAACTCAGTTCGCCGTCGCGGTGAGATCCACGGTGTGCCAGTTCAGCCCGTCGTACCAGAGCTCGTTGACGTGGTTGTCGGCGCTCAGGAAGTAGGTCCGAGACAGGTTGCCGTTCACTGCGAAGCCGGTGAGCGCGCTGTCGGGCGCGGCGTTGGGCGCCGAGGCCCACTGCGTCAGGTTCGCGGAGTGCCAGTTCTGGCTGTCGTACCAGAGCTCGTAGGTCTTGTTGTCCGCTCCGGTGAAGTAGACGCGTGACAGGGTGCCATTCACCGTGAAGCCGGTGAGCGCGCTGCCCGGTGCGGCGTTGGGTGCCGAGGCCCGTTGCATCAGGTCGCCGGAGTGCCAGCTCTGCCCGTCGAACCACAGCTCATACACGTGATTGTTTGCGCCCAGGAAGTACACGCGAGACTGGGTGCCGTTCACCACGAAGCCTGTCAGCTTGCTCCCGGGCGCGGCCGGAGGTGCCGAGCCGAGCGCGGCCACCTGGGCCTGTCCCTCCTCCGGGAGGCGCTCCTGCAGGGGCGCCTCCGCGCCACAACCGACTCCGAGTGAAACCATTGCGAGGGACAACAGAACTTTCCGCAGCGTGCTCATGACTCCTCCGTGAGAAGCTGGAAGCCGGGTGTCCATCACCCGTTCAGCTCGCGGCCATGATGGGAAAAACGCGGCGGCTCATCATTGCCGGGGCGTGCCAGAGAATTGTCCCGGAGTGCCACGGAGCGCGAGGGCAGGTACGCTTCCCCGCCATGCCTCAGCGCTTCACCGTCACAGCCCTCGTGCCACTCTTCCTGGTCCAGGTGGCCGCTAAGATTGGCGTCGACGTCAGTGACCTCCTGGCCCGATACGGGGTGGACGCGGAGCAGCTCCGCGCGCCCGACAGCCGGGTCCCGCACGAGTTCCTGGCCGCGCTCTGGGAGGAGCTGCCGCGCCGCTCGGGAGACGAAGCCTTCGGGCTCCGTCTCGCCCAGCGGCTGCCTCACGGGACCTATGACGTGCTCGACCACATGATGAGCCACGCGCCCTGCCTGGGGGACTGCTATCGCGGTTTCATGCGCTACCAGCGCCTGATTCATGACGCGGGCTCGTTCAGCATGGAGGAGCAGGGCTCGGTCGTGCGGCTCATGCACATCTGGCGCGGACCGGGGGTGCTTTCCCGGCACATCAACGAGTTCATCCTCGCGAGCCTGCTCCTCCGCGGGCGCGCGTATCTGCGGGAGGAGTGGGTGCCGCTCGAGGTCTACTTCCAGCACGCGCGGCCAGACGACATCCGCGAGCACCAGCGGATGTTCCGAGCCCCCCTGCACTTTGGCCACCCCATCACCGAGCTTCGCTTCGAGCGGCACCTGCTGGATCGGCGCCTGCCGGTGGCGGACCCCACGCTGGGCCCTGTGCTCGACCGGTTTGCCCGGCTGCTCCTCGAGCAGCTTCCCGTCCAGGAGCAGTTCCTCGATCAGGTGCGCCGCGCCATCCTGCAGAACCTGAGCACCGGCATCCCGGAGGCAGAGCCCCTGGCTCGCCAGCTCGGCCTGAGCAAGCGGAGCTTCTTCCGCCGGCTCCAGGAGCAGGGGACGAGCTACCAGCGGCTCGTCGACGATGTCCGCCGCAAGCTGACCCTGCACCACCTTCAGGAGGGCAAGCTCTCGCTGTCGGAGATTGCCTTCCTGCTCGGCTTCTCCGAGGTGAGCACCTTCCACCGGGCCTTCCGGCGCTGGACGGGACAGCGCCCCGCGGAGTACCGGCGCGCCTTGGCAGGCAGCCTCGACGCTCGCTGAAGGGATGGCACACGCACCCGATTGTGAGGCAGGGCTTAACAGCCCATTGGCTTCCAGGCGCCTAGTCCTCCGTGGGACCAGGGCTTATCTCTCCAGGCACAGGAGAAGAAGCCATGCAAAAGCGCAGACTGGGGAGCAGCAATCTGGAGGTCTCGGCCATCGGGCTCGGCTGTATGGGCATGAGCCATGGCTACGGTCAGCCCGCGGACAAACAGGAGATGATCTCCCTGATTCGGACGGCCGTCGCTCGGGGCGTCACCTTCTTCGACACCGCTGAGGTCTACGGTCCGTTCACGAACGAAGAGCTCGTGGGCGAAGCCCTGGCTCCGGTCCGTGGGCAGGTGGTGATCGCCACCAAGTTCGGGTTCAAGATCGATTCCAGCGGCAAGCAAGCGGGGCTGGACAGCCGGCCCGAGCACATCAAGCAGGTGGCGGAGGCCTCCCTCAAGCGGCTCAAGACGGAGGTCATCGACTTGTTCTACCAGCACCGGGTGGATCCGGACGTGCCGATCGAGGACGTCGCGGGAGCGGTGAAGGAGCTGATCCAGCAAGGCAAGGTCAGGCACTTCGGCCTCTCGGAGGCTGGCGCCAAGACGATCCGCCGGGCCCATGCGGTCCAGCCCGTCACCGCCTTGCAGAGCGAGTACTCGCTGTGGACGCGAGTCCCTGAAGCGGAAGTGCTGCCGACCCTCGAGGAACTCGGCATCGGTTTCGTTCCGTTCAGCCCTCTGGGCAAGGGCTTCCTGACGGGCGCGATGAACGAGAAGACCCAGTTCGACAAGAACGACTTCCGCAACATCCTCCCGCGCTTCACACCGGAGGCGCTCAAGGCGAATCAGTCCTTCGTGGAACTGCTGGGCACCATCGCGCAACGGAAGAAGGCAACCCCGGCCCAGATTGCCCTGGCATGGCTTTTGGCGCAGAAGCCGTGGATTGTTCCCATCCCAGGGACGACGAAGCTCAAGCGCTTCGAGGAGAACATCGGGGCCGCCAACGTGGAGCTGACGCCGGGCGATCTCCGGGAGCTCGAGAGCGGCGCCTCGAAGCTCACGGTGCAAGGCGCTCGCTATCCCGAACACCTGGAGAGAATGACCGGCCGCTGAGCGGGGAGCGTACCGGTTCGGGCAGCCGAGGACGTAGGATGACTCGAGAGGTTCGCGATCCGCATGGACGTCTTTGAGATCATCATTGCGTTGTTGCTCGCCGGAGCAGGACTCACCGCGCTGTCCAAGCGCATCGGGACTCCCTACCCGGCGATGGTGGCGCTCGCTGGGGCGGGCCTGGCGCTCGTTCCCGGCACTCCCACGCTCGTCCTGGATCCGGAGCTTGCACTCACGCTCTTCGTCGCGCCGGTGCTGCTGGATGCCGCGTTCGATGCGTCCCTGCGAGACCTCCGGGCGAACTGGCGGACCGTCACCGGCCTTGCCATCGGCGCCGTGGCCCTCACCATCGTCGTCGTCGCGGGGGTGGCCCGTCTGCTCGTGCCCGGCATGCCTTGGGCCGTCGCGGTCGCGCTCGGCGCGATCGTCGCGCCCCCTGATGCGGCGGCCGCCACCGCTGTGCTCAAGCAGCTCCGTCCGCCGCACCGGCTCCTCGTCATCCTCGAGGGAGAGAGCCTCTTCAACGATGCGAGCGCACTGCTGATCTACCGGCTCGCCGTCGGTGCGGCGCTGGCGGGCGCGCTGTCTCCGGCGGGGGTGATTCCTCAGCTCCTGGTTGTCACCGTGGGGAGCGGGGTGCTTGGGTGGGTGCTGTCACGGGTGATCATCGAGTTGATCGCGCGGATCGAGGATGTCGCCATCGCGGTCGTCTGCCAGTTCTGTGGGACGTTCGCGGTCTGGCTGCTCGCGGAGCGGCTTCATCTCTCCGGCATCCTCACCGTGGTCGTGTTCGCGATGGTGAGCGCCCGCCGCGCCGCGGATCTCACCCCGGCGCGCGTCCGGATCCCCGCGTACGCGGTCTGGGAGTTCGCCGTGTTCGTGTTGAACGTGCTCGCCTTCATCCTCGTGGGGTTCCAGCTCAAGGGGATCCTCGGCCGGATCGACTCGAGCACGCTCACCGAGTACGCCGGCATCGCGGCTGCGGTGTGCATCGCGACGATCCTCGCGCGGTTCGCATGGGTGTCGGGCGCCGCAGCCGTGAGCCGCTGGTGGTGCCGTCTAGCGGCGGACGGCACGGTGGCGCGCCGTGACACGGTGGGCCTGTCCAGGCGCGCTGCAGTGGTCGTCGCGTGGTGCGGCATGCGAGGGACCGTGACGCTCGCTGCCGCGTTGGCGCTTCCGACCGGCGGGTCCGACGGGCACGCTTTCCCCTATCGCGATCTGATCCTGTTCACCGCCTTCTCCGTCGTGCTCGGGACACTCGTCGTCCAGGGCATGACGTTGCGTCCCCTCATCAACGCGCTCGAGCTCAAGGACGATGGCTCGGTGGAGCGGGAGGTGCTGCTCGCGCGGGTCGAGACGTTGCGCGCCGCGCTCGCGGTCACGGCCGAGCTGCCTGGCGAGGAGATGGCAGGGCTGCTGCGCCGCCGGTACGAGGTCATGCTCCGGCGGGCCGAAGCGGAGCTGGCAGGCGGCGGCCATGCGTCTCCTGGGGCGGCAGCAGGTGACGGCCACGCGTTCAATGCTGACGCCACCATCGCGCGCAGGGCCACGACGGCCGAGCGGCAGCGGCTGCTCGCGCTGCGAGCGGATGGCACCATTGGTGACGCGGCTTTCCAGCGAGTCGAGCAGGAACTCGATCTGGAGGAGTTGGACTTGCAGCAGCTCGCCCCCATCGGGGAGGCAGGAGCCAGCAGATGAACAGAGCGAAGCGTCCCTACGTGATTTGCCACATGGTTCCCTCTGTCGATGGGCGGATCGTCGTCACGCGCTGGAAGCTCCCGGCCAGCGTCACGGGCGAGTACGAGCGGACAGCCGCGACCTTCGGCGCCGATGCGTGGATGATCGGCCGGATCTCGATGGAGCCCTACGCTGGGAAGGCCCGGATTCCGGCGCGCAAGGATTCGCGCCCGATTCCGAGAACGGACTTCATCGCGAGGCGTGATGCGGAGTCCTACGCCATTGCACTGGACCCGTCCGGCAAGCTCACCTGGAAGTCGAGCTCCATCGACGACGAGCACGTGATTGCAGTGCTCACCGAGCAGGTCTCGGACGATTACCTGGCCTTCCTTCAATCCAAGGGCGTCTCCTACCTGTTTGGCGGCAAGACGGACCTGAACCTGAAGAGGGTGCTCGGGAAGCTCACGAAGGAGTTCGGCATCCGGAAGCTGCTCCTCGAGGGGGGCGGGAAGATCAACGGCTCCTTCCTGGCTGCGGACCTCATTGACGAGCTGAGCGTGCTGGTGGCGCCCATCGCGGATGGGGCCGTGGGGGCTCCGTCGCTCTTCGATGCGAAGGAGGGGAAGGGACCCGCTCGCCACCTGAAGCTGGTCTCCTTCGAGAAGCGCACAGGCGACCTGGTCTGGCTGCGCTACACGCTGAAGCGCTGACGCACCAGCTCCTTGGCTGTGTCCACGAAGAGGCGCAGGGCCGGGGAGCGCTGCGCACGGCTGGGGAAATAGAGGAAGAAGCCGGGGACGGTGGGCGCGTAGGCTTCGAGCACCTGTTGCAGCCGCCCGGTGCGCAGCTGCTCGGCTACCATGGGCTCGAAGGCGTACGTCAGCCCCAGGCCTTGCTCCGCCAGGGTGACCCTCAGTTGGTTGTCGTTGGTGACCACGCCTCCGCGGACCGGCACACGCCATGTCCTGCGGCCCCGCTCGAACTCCCAGGCGTAGAGCGCCCCGCTGCTCGGCAAGCGGAAGCAGAGGCACTCGTGGCGTAGCAGCTCCTCGGGACGCTGGGGCGTCCCATGGCGCGCCAGGTAGGCGGGGGAACCCACCACCACGAAGCGGAAGGCGTCGGTGAGCCGCACCTGCACCATGTCGCGCTCGATGGACTCGCTCAGCCGCACGCCCGCGTCGTAGCCCTCCGCTACGATGTCCACGAAACGATCCTCGATGGCGACCTCGACTTCCACCCGGGGGTGACGTTCGCGGAAGGTGGGAAGCACTGGGGTAATGACGAAGGGCACCGCCACCCGCGGCACCGTGAGCCGCACCCGGCCCACCGTCTCTCCCGGTTGAGCGGAGACCTCGGTGAGGGTGGCGAGCGCCTGCCCCAACGCCGGGCCCGCGCCCTCCAGCAACCGCCTGCCTGCATCCGTCAGGGACACGCTGCGCGTCGTCCGGATGAGCAGCGTCACGCGCAGCAGCTCTTCGAGCTGCCGAACCGCCTGGCTCACTGCGGGGGTGGAAACGCCAAGCTCGCGCGCCGCGCCGCTGAAGCTGCGCAGGCAAGCCACGGCGAGGAACACTTGGAGTTGCGAGAGGGGAGCCGTATTCATTGAGAGAAACCCTGGCACGAACACGGCGATGTTCCAGAGGCGCTGACGCCTCACTGTTAAGCACCGCTTAAGGGGTTGTTGGCTTGAGTGCGCGTAGTCATTCGAGGGGTTCGGACGTAGTTCGACGTCGAAGTCATCCCGGCTGGCAAGATCAACGAGGCCTACGAGCGCGTGCTCGCCTCCGATGTCCGGTACCGGTTCGTGATCGACACCTCGACCCTCTGATGCGCGGCCGGGAATTTTCCATGGGCAGCTTCTGCCGGATTGTGGCAGCAAGGCGCACGGGCTGCGGAGAGCCCTGTACCCAGGAGTCCTGAGCGTGGAGTCCGACAACCCAAGAGATGGTGACTTCGAGCTGGTGACGCTGCGCAATGGCGCCCGCGCCGTGCGCCACCTGGGGCACGGCGAGGTGATGCACCCCAGCATTGGTCCCTGGCAGGAGGCCCTGCGCCTCTACGTAGACCAGCCCCGCCTCGCCGAGCGCCTGCGCCAGCCTGGGCCTCCGCTGGTCATTCTCGACGTGGGCCTGGGGGCCGCCACCAACGCTGTGGCCGCGCTCACCCGCGCCCGCGAGCTGGGCCCCGAGCGCCAGCGGCCCCTCGAGGTCATCAGCCTCGAGGTGGATCTCGCGCCGCTCCGGTTGGCTCTGGCGGACCCCGCCGGCTTTCCCTTCCTCCAGCCCTTCCGAGAGGCCGCCGAGGCGCTCATGCGCGACGGGCTCTGGGAAGAGGAGGGGATCCGCTGGCGGCTCCACCTGGGCAACGCCGTCTCGGTGCTGGAGGGAGCGCTGCCCCTCGCTGATTGGATCTTCTTCGATCCGTTCTCGCCTGCGTCCAACCCGGAGATGTGGACCGAGGCCGTGCTGTCCCGCGTGCGCGCTCGCAGCCGCGAGGACGGGGAGGGCGCGCTGCTGATGACGTACAGCGCCGCCACGCCGACCCGCGTCACCCTGCTGCTGGCGGGCTTCTACGTGGGGGCGGGCGTGTCCACCGGCACCAAGGGGGAGAC
Organism: Hyalangium minutum; assembly: GCF_000737315.1. GTDB lineage: Bacteria > Myxococcota > Myxococcia > Myxococcales > Myxococcaceae > Hyalangium > Hyalangium minutum. The sequence goes on along the minus strand of NZ_JMCB01000034.1, from coordinate 117,023 downwards.
GACGATCGCCTCAACCCGCCTGGAGGCACTCGAAAAGCCGCTGGGAGCGCGGTGGCTGGAGCGGTGGCGCCGCTCCTCCTCTCGCGCCCCCCATGGCGCGCCGCTCACTCCCGAGATGGAGGAGCGGCTCCTGGCCCATCCGCAGTGGCGTGCGGTGGGGGGATGACCGGGGGCGTCAGGCGGTGACGCGGACGCTCACGCCCGGGGACGCGGCGCGACGGCGTTGCCCCCGGCCTGGGCGTTCTCACTCAGGCCGGCCACGGCGGGCACTTCGGACCAGCGGATGTGGAACGTGCATGCCGTGCCGTCGAAGCCCTCGGGCACTGCCACCACGCGCCAGCCGCCAGCCAGCTCCACGGCCCGCGCCAGCACCCCCGCCATGAAGGTGGGCTGATCCGCCATCACATCGTTCACCTGCAGCTCCAGCGACGTGGGGCCGCGCTCCACCACCTGCACCTCGCTGAAGTTGTTGCCACCCCGGAAGCCCTGGCCGGCCCGCAGCAGCATGCGCCGGGGGCCCGCAAGCCGCGCCACGCCCAGCAGCGCCTTGCCCAGGAAGGTGCCAAACCAGGCATCCATGAACCGCCCACCCAGCGAGTAGTACGCGGCCTCCGCAGGCACCCCACCGTAGATGTGGGCTGCGGCGGTCCGCAGGAAGTCCTTCCACTGCTCCAGCGTGTAGGTCCGCTCCAGCTTCCGGTCGAGATCCAGCCCCGCCCGCTTGAAGGCCTCCCGGCTGGCGGGCGTCAGGCGGTTCTCGAAGGCGCGGACGAACAACGCCTCAACTGTCTGTGCGTGAACCAGCTTCTCTGAAGTCATAGCGGCACACCCTACTGGACCGAGCGGAGAAACGCTCGGCCGACGGTGAATGAATGTTCAGTGACGTTACGCTCTGGGTGTTACACGGGAACTTTCATCATACTGCAGGTGAAAGCGTCTCCTTGTTTTCCGCGAAAAGCCGTAAAGCCCGAAGTGGCGATGATTCTAGCGGCCGGGAAAAATTCCGCTACGTGTACTTGCAACTACATAAGGCTGCAGGAGGATCCATACGTGGGAGGGGAGCGGATGGCTCCTGAGAGGCGGACGTCGTGGGTAGGGCAGCCGGGGGGCTGGGGGCGCGCCAGGCGGTGCGCCCTCTTGGGACGGTCGGTGTGAGCCTTACGGAGAGGGCACGAAGCGGACGTCCACCCAGTAGTTGGTGTTCTTGTAGGAGGCCGTGGGGAAGCCGCCGCCGGTGGCGTAGACGTAGATGCCATTGCCGCCCACGCTGGCGCTGCTGGGGGCGGTGAGGTTGCCGCTGACGATGGCGTTCAGCAGGCCGTCGACGTCCCGCGCGAACTGCCCGTTCGAGGAGTAGTAGGAGACCACGTACAGGGTGTTGGCGGAGATGGCGACGGGCGAGGGGAGTGCCACCTCCTGCCAGCCGGGGATGGCGCCATCGGTGACGGGGACCTGGGCGAGCAGGGTGCCGGCGCTGGTCCACAGGCGGGCCACGTAGCCGCTGGCGTTCCGGGTGCCTCGGTAGAAGCGGAGGGCCGTGATGGTGCCGGGGACGTTGCTGCGGAAGCGGACGCCCACCTCGACGGCCTTGGTGTCGGCCTGGACGGCGGTGCCGGGGACGCGATCGCCCAGCAGGGTCTGGCTCCAGGGCAGGATGAGGGTGGCGACGACGGGGAGGTGATCCGACTGCGAGGACGCGCTGACGACGCGGGCCGTCACGGGCGAGGTCCATGCGGAGCCGAGCATCAGGTAGTCGATGCGGCGGGTGGGGAAGCTGGCGGAACTGGTGTAGCCGCTGCCCGAGCCGCCGCGGGCCCACGCGTCGGTGAGGAGCTGGAGCAGGCTGGTGATGCCGGACTCGGAGGGCGAGGCGTTGAAGTCGCCGCCGAGCAGCGCCCAGGGCTTGCCGGTGAGGGCGGCCTTGACGTCGGCGGCCTGATTGAGGCGCTCGGTGGCGTCGACGGTGCCGAAGTGGGTGACGCCCACGGGGAGGATGTGCTGGGCGTCCAGCTCCACCTCATAGAGGGCGAGGATGCGCTGCTCGGCGGCGGAGCGCAGGGGGATGCGCGTCGAGGAGCGGATGGGGTAGCGGGACAGGAGCGTGAGCCCGTACTGGCCTCCGTCATAGCTGAGGAGCGAGGGCACGAACGACGCGTACATGCCGGTGAGCTGCCCGAGCCGCGCGGCCTGATCCACCTTGCCCGAGCGGTGGGTGAGGCTGTCCACCTCCTGGAGCGCGACGAGGTCCGGACCCTGGCCCTTGATGACGTTGGCGATGGCGTCGAGGCTGCTCACCTCTCCGTGCTTGATGTTGTAGGTCATGAGCCGAAGACCGCCACCGGGGGTGAGGGCCTGGGTGCTCTCGGCGGGAGTGGGGGCCTGTTCCGGCTCGGAGTCCGGGGGCGCACAGCGGGTGAGAGAGGCGGCGAGGGCCAGGGTGAGGAAGAGGGAGGCGCGGCTCATGGAAACTCCGGAAATTGAGATTCGGAGGATTATCTCGGAATAAGAGCCATCGTTTCCGGTGGGGATGGGGCCCGGTATAAGGCGCCGCATGCCAACCCTCCTGCTGAGCGCGAACGATCTCCGCAACCTGTACACCGTGGACCTGGGGCTGAACGCCGTGGAGCGAGCCTTCAAGGCGCACGGGCTGGGCGAGGCGCTGATGCCTCCGAAGGTGTACCTCTCGCTGCCGAAGTACGACGGGGACTTCCGGGCGATGCCGGCGTTCCTGGATGGGGCGGCGGGAGTGAAGTGGGTGAACGCGCATCCTCGCAACCCGGAGAAGCACCAGCTGCCGACGGTGCGCGCGGTGTACGTGCTGAGTGATCCGGAGACGGCGTCGCCGCTGGCGATCATGGACGGCACGCTGCTGACGGCGTGGCGGACGGGTGCAGCGGGGGGCGTGGCATCGAAGTACCTGGCGCGGGCGAAGCCTCGGACGCTGGGGCTGGTGGGGTGCGGGGTGCAGGCGCGGGTGCTGATCGACGCGCACCGGGCGCTGTTCGAGGGGCTCGAGCTGCTGCTGGCGGACGCGTCGGAGGCGGCGGCGCAGGCGCTGCAGAAGGAGAAAGGCGGGCGGGTGGTGAGCCTGCAGGAGGCGTCGGGAGCGGACATCGTGTGCACGTCGACGCCGGTGCGCTCGCCGGTGGTGAAGCGAGAGTGGGTGAAGGCGGGGGCGCACATCAACGCGATGGGAGCGGACGCGCCGGGCAAGCAGGAACTGGAGGCGAGCATCCTGCAAGCGGGGCGGATCTTCATCGACGACGAGGAGCAGGCGCTGCACTCGGGTGAGGTGAACGTGCCGCTGCACGACGGTCAGCTGAAGAAGGAGCAGATCGCAGGCACGCTGGGTGAGGTGGTGGCGGGGAAGAGGAAAGGGCGCCAGGGGGACGAGATCACGATCTTCGACTCGACGGGGCTGGCGGTGCAGGACGTGGCGCTGGCGCGAGCGCTCTACGAGGTGGCGCGCGCCAAGGGCGTGGGCCAGATGTTCGATCTCGTGGGCAGCGGGTAGCCTACGTTTCGAGCGCCAGCCGCGAGTACCACTCCGCGTAGGGCGTGTTCTTCGCCATCCGGCGGTTGAAGTCCGGGGCCCCATCGGTCCACCACACAGGGCCCCGTTCTCCCAGCGCCACCTTGGCCCGGTGCACGCGGGTGCGGGCGTTCCGCTCGGCTTCTCGTGAGCCCGCTCGCAATGCACGCTGGACGTCCGCACGTGCCCGCATGAGGGCCTCCACCAGTGTTGCCCTCTGCCGAGGCCCCAGCGCCGGGTTGCTGCAGCGCCAGAGACGGCCTCTCACCACGAAGTAGCGCCCATCCGGTGTCCGCGGATAGCGCTGCGCGTTTTCAGCAGAGGGCATCGTCTTGCGCGCACGCGGAGACATGCGCCGACTCTACCGAGAGTATGCTCGGTCGCATGCTCTCTCTTCCCGTTCTGTCCGTTCCTCGGGCTGCCCTGACCCTGCTGCTCGCGATGCTCTCCGTCTCCCCGGCCTGGGCCGGTGACGAGGCTCCTGCCGCACCCACGAAGACGCAGGTCAACGATGCCAGCGCTCGCGAGAAGCTCCTCGGCGAGCACCTCCTGACGCTGCAGTGGATCACCTTCGAGAACGCAAAGGCCGGCGAGGTCCAGGTCACCGAGGAGAACGGCCTGCTGAAGCTCAAGGGCTCGCAGAAGGACGCCAAGGGCAACTACGTCACGGTGGAGGGCGTCATTGAGGCCGTGGACGCGAAGTCGTTCGTCTTGGTAGGCAAGGTGGAGACGCAGGTGGACCACATCGCCGGAGGCAAGACCTGCCCGCGCGAGGGCCGTTTCACCTTCCGCATCACCGGCAAGCGTCGCTACTGGCGCATGAAGGAGATGGAAAACCCCTGCGAGGATGTCGCGGACTACGTGGACATCTTCCTGCGCTGAGCCTCCCAGCCCGAGGGGCGCTACAGCCCGCGCGCTGCGGCGAGCCGGGTGCCCACCTCGTGGAGGTACGCGGAGCGCTCCACTCCCCGCGCCCACTCCGAGGGGATCGCTCCCAACCCCAGCCGCGCCCCGCTGATCGAGCCAGCAATGGTCGCAAGGCTGTCTGAATCACCATCGGTATTCACCGCTTCCAGCACAGCCGCCCGGTAGTCGTCCGGGTGGCGCCAGAAGCAGTAGAGGGCGCTGGCCACGGCCTCCTCCGCCACCCAGCCCTCGCCCAGCACGGCCTTCGTGAGCACCTCTTCGGGAGGGCGGTTCAGCACCTCCGGCACCCGCGAGAAGCACGCGTCGAAATCCGGGCTCCGTCCCCCGCAGCGGCGCATGACCTCCTCATACATCCGAGCGGGGGGCTCGCCCCGCAGCGCCAGCGCCACCAGCAGCGCGGCCGCGGCGGAGGACTCCAGCGCCGAGGGATGCCCATGCGTCGGCAGAGAGGAGTCCCGAGCCACGGACTCCACCTCGTCCAGATCTTCATAGAAGAGGCCCAGGGGCGCCACGCGCATCGCGCTGCCACAGCCCTTGCTGTTCGCAACGCCCGCCTCCCGCCAGGGCACACCCTGCTCCAGGTTCTCGCAGCCTCGGCCACAGGTAGCGCCCGGCGCCCGGTTGTTGTCGGGCGAGCGGTGCCACTCCACGAAGCGGCGCCCCATTTCCTGCATCAGCGCGTCTCGCCCCGCGCGGCCGTGGGACAGGAGCGCCTCAGCCACCGCCAGCGTCATCTGCGTGTCGTCCGTGAAGGTGCCCGGCGGGTGATCCGGCCCCGTCATGAAAGGCCGCGAGAAGCGCGGGTCCTTCAGGCGGAGGAACCCGGTGATGCCCTGGGGGCCCACCTCACGAAGGAGCTGGGCCCGCGACCGGAACTCGGCGGGGTAGCCAAGCGCGTCCCCGACAGCGAGCCCCACGATGCAGCCAAGGAACTGAGAGCGGTCCATGACCGCGAGTTCTACCTCAGTCCTTGGCGGAGACGTTCAGCTCGGCGAAGAAGTCGTTGCCCTTGTCATCCACGACGATGAAGGCCGGGAAGTCCACCACCTCGATCTTCCACACCGCCTCCATGCCGAGCTCGGGGTACTCGAGCACCTCCACCTTCTTGATGCAGTCCTGGGCCAGCCGGGCCGCCGGGCCGCCAATGCTGCCCAGGTAGAAGCCGCCGTGCTTCTTGCACGCCTCGGTGACGGCCTTGGAGCGGTTGCCCTTGGCCAGCATCACCAGGCTGCCGCCGTGCGACTGGAACAGGTCCACGTAGCTGTCCATGCGCCCGGCCGTGGTGGGGCCGAAGCTGCCCGACGCCATGCCCTGCGGCGTCTTCGCCGGGCCCGCGTAGTACACCGCGAAGTCCTTCATGTACTGCGGCAGGCCCTCGCCCCGATCCAGCCGGTCCTTGAGCTTCGCGTGGGCAATGTCGCGCGCGACGATCACCGGCCCGGACAGCGACAGGCGCGTCTTCGTCGGGTAGCGGCTGAGCTCGGCCCGGATGTCCGACATGGGCCGGTTCAGATCGATCTTCACCACCTCGCCGCCCAGCTGCGAGTCCGTGGTCTCCGGCAGGTACTTGGCCGGATCCGTCTCGAGCTGCTCCAGGTAGATGCCGCTCTTCGTGATCTTGCCCACCGCTTGCCGGTCCGCGGAGCAGGACACGGCGATGGCCACCGGGCAGCTCGCGCCATGGCGGGGCAGGCGGATGACGCGCACGTCGTGGCAGAAGTACTTGCCGCCGAACTGCGCGCCGATGCCCATGCGGCGCGTGAGCTGGTGCACCTTCTCCTCCAGCTCCACGTCGCGGAAGCCACGGCCCAGGTTGTTGCCGCTGGTGGGCAGGGTGTCCAGGTATCGCGCCGAGGCGTACTTGGCCGTCTTGAGCGCGAACTCGGCCGAGGTTCCGCCCACGACGATGGCCAGGTGGTACGGCGGGCACGCGGCGGTACCCAGCGAGCGGATCTTCTGATCCAGGAGCTTCATCAGGCTGTCCGGGTTGAGCAGCGCCTTGGTCTCCTGGAACAGGTAGCTCTTGTTCGCCGAGCCGCCTCCCTTGGCCATGAAGAGGAACTTGTAGGTGTCGCCCTCGGTTGCATAGAGCTCGATCTGGGCGGGGAGGTTGGTGCCGGTATTGGCCTCCTTGTACATGTCGAGCGGAGCCAGCTGCGAGTAGCGCAGGTTCGTCGAGGTGTACGTCTCGAAGACGCCGCGGGAGATGGCCTCCTCGTCATTGCCGCCGGTGAGGACGTACTGGCCCTTCTTGCCCATCACGATCGCCGTGCCGGTGTCCTGGCAGGAGGGCAGCACGCGGCCCGCGGCGATGTTGGCGTTCTTCAGCAGCTCCAGGGCGACGAACCGGTCGTTGGAAGGACGTGGCGCTGGCGCGAGCGCTCTACGAAGTGGCGCGCGCCAAGGGCGTGGGCCAGATGTTCGATCTCGTGGGCAGCGGGTAGCCTACGTTTCGAGCGCCAGCCCGAACTCGGCTCAGCAGGTAGGGCGCCCCGCTCATACTCCCAGGGGCTCAAGTCGCCCAGGCGCGAGCGCGTCCTCAGCGGGGCAGCGGCTCCGCGAGCGACCCTGATAACGCGCGTTACCAGGCCACGAGCCACTCCCAGGGCATGTGAGTTATCAGTGATAACGGTTGTTGCCGGATTCCTGTATTCCCTGGAGAACCGTAACCCCGTGAAATCACGGTAGATCGATGAAAGAAGGCCAACCCCTCTTGGGTGGCTCGCCCCGTGCACCAGGGCTGCGAGCCGTTCCACGCAATGAGGGGCTCAACATGATGAAGGCAGTATCGCGCGCATTCGCGCTTGTGGCAGTCACCGTCGCAACCGTCGCGTCCGCGCAGGATTACCAGGACCCGAATCCCTATGTCGTCGACAGCGTGAAGTACCCGTACACCATCTACCCGTCCAACACGCAGCTCGACAACAGGATCCCCTGGGAGACGCAGGTCCTCCCATTCGACGCGAACGCGACCTACACGCCGCCCGAGCAGGACGCGGTCGTCAACAACGAGGCGCAGCTGCTCAACGCGCCCATTCTCCTCGACATCAACGATGGCCGGCGGAACGTGAACTACCTCCAGGCCACCATCCCCGAGGCCAGCACGCCGAACGTGCCGCCTCCGTCCGAGACGCCGCCGACGCAGACCGGGGCCGGGCTGAAGCTCATCGGGCAGATGGCGGTCACTCCCGTCAGTGTCTACTACCAGCGCACGGAGCGGTTCGGTAACTCCATCTTCGGTGCGGGCTACAACGTCAACACCTCCGTCACCGCGACGCCGGCGAACGGCACCGTGGCGAAGAAGGAAGAGGCGCTCGCCGAGGGCCGGCTCTTTGGCACCGCCTTCAACACGGAGAAAGAGCTGGTCCGCGGCCGCTCGTACGTCTGTGGGCAGCAGGGCGGCTGCAACAGCGGCACCGCCGCGCTGTACGCCCTGGGCTCGCAGATCTGGAGCGCCAACCTCGCTGGGACCTTCGCGCCCACCCCCATCAACTGGAGCCGCTCGTTCTTCTCCGTCTCCAAGTCGTTCATGGTCGGCCCCGTGCCGGTCACCGTGAAGTCGCAGCTGACCGGTGGCGTGAAGATGGGCTTGAACGGCCAGGTGAGCCCCGCGCTGGCCGCGATCACCTCCTACGCCGGCGGCTGGGCCAACGTGGTGGCCTCCGCTGCGGTGAACGTCGCCATCGCCAGCTTCGGCGTGTCCGGCTCCCTGTCCCTGATCAACGCCACCGCGCAGGCCGCGGCCAGCCTCGGCTGGACCCTCTGCTCGCCCAGTTGGTCCCTCAAGGCTGACCTCAACCTGAGCGCGCTCAAGGGCTCGCTGCAGGCCTTCGTGAAGGTCAACTTCCTCTTCTTCAAGAAGACCTGGAACGTCACCATCGCCAACTGGCCCGGCATCTCCAAGGTCCTCAACCTGGCCAACTCCAGCGGCACCATGTCGAGCCTGGGCTGCGGCTGATACCGCCACGCGACGGCCGTGCCCGAGAGGCATTGGCTGTCGCCAGGCGGGATGAACCGGGTGCTGTCTCCTCGGTCGAGCGATCGGCTGAGGATGCGGCACCCGCCCTCTAAACCAGAACTGAAACTGAAGCGGCAAGAGCCGCCAACTCGGAGCACCCCCATGCGGAAGTCGGGCAACGTGAGCAGCAAGCCAATCGCTGTCGTGGGACAGGCGTCGACCCCAGGAGGCCTCCTGGCGGGTCAGCGCGCACGCGTCCTCTTCGGGGTGACGCTCGCGCTCCTGGCTGTCAGTCTCCTGGGGCTGTGGGCGCTTGCGTCCCCGTCCTCTGCGGAGGCTCCCTCCCAGGAATCGCAGTCCTCTCAGGCTGCAGCCCCTTCGGCCGGAGGCCCGTCGGCGCCGGCCCCGGCCGTGTCCTCCAAGCCCTCCACGGGAACTCGCGCGTGGACCCCTGGGATGCTCTACCGGTACTCCCTGAGCGCTGATCAGAAGCTCACCTTTCGCCCGGCACAGCCTGGCGCGCAGGCGCTGCCCTCGATGAGGTTCAACCTCCGGGGCGAGTGGAACGTGGGTGTCGTCTCTGTCGACGCCGAGCGCGTCGATGCCCGGGTGAACATCAAGCTCTCCTCGCTGACGGTGGACGTTGGCGGCGCGGGCCCCCTGGCCCCCGACGTCCAGCGCAGCCTGTCCGCAGCCCTTCAGCTTCCCTTCTTCCTCACGTACGACAAGACCGGTCTGGCGACGTTCACGCACTTCGAGCAGGCGACGGATCCGCTCGTGCGAAACATCCTCCGGGGAGTCGTGGCGAGTTCGCAGTTCGTCGTGGCTGGTGTGCCGGGCGCCACCTGGAGCGCCGAGGAGTACGACACCACGGGCCGCTACCATGCCGTGTATCAGCGCCTGGCCTCCGGCCGCTTCGAGAAGCGCAAGGAGTCCTACTCCCACGTGGCGTCCCCGTTGGGGCTCGAGCCTCTGACTGGCCAGATCCACATCACCGTGAGCGCCTCGAGCACCTTCGAGCTGGAGCGCGATCTCTGGGCGCGCTCGCTCGAGGGGCGGGAGCGGGTGGAGATGGAGGCGGGCCAGGCCATGCCTCCCACCACGTATGAGTCGTCCCTGAGCCTGAGCCTGCTGGAGCGCCGCCCGGATCCGACGCTGATCGGCACTTTCATGGCGCGCCGGGCCTCTCTGAGCACCGCCTCCATGGCGGCCTTCCAGGGCATGGAGCAGGACCCGATGGAGCAGTACCGCCAGGTGCTGAAGGGCAAGGACTTCGACACCCTGGTCAAGGAGCTGCGCTCGCTCCCGGAAGATCCCCAGGCCAAGGATGATGCCCGCACCCAGGCCTTGGAGCAGCTCCGCGCCCTCTTCATGCTCCACCCCTCCGAGGCCCTCAAGGTCCCCGGCATCATTCGCGCGGGGATGGATCCGATCGCTGCCAGCCCCATGCTCGGCGCGCTCTCCGCGGCCAGCACCCGCGAGGCCATCCAGTCCCTGGCGGAGGTCTGCGGCGATCAGTCCATTCCCACGGACATCCGCATGGACGCGGTGGCCGCGCTGGGAGTGGCGAAGGACCCCACCCGCGAGGGCCTGGACGCCCTGCGTGGCGCGAGGAACGACGCGGACGGGATGCTCCGGGACACGGCGAAGCTGGCGCTCGGCAATGCCGCCTTCCAGCTCTCCGACACGGACGCGAAGGGTACGGAGGCCCTCGTCCACGAGCTCAACAGCGAGTACAGCACGGCCTCCAATGCGGAGCAGCAGGCGCTGGCGCTGCGGACCCTGGGCAACACCCGCTCGCCGGACGCGCTGAGCACGTTCGAGGATGCGCTCCGATCCGCGGATCCCCAGATTCGCCAGGCCGCCCTCGAGGCGCTGCGCGTCATCCCGGATCCCCGCGCCGACCAGCTCCTGTCCGAGTTCATGCTCAAGGATCCCGCCCCCGAGGTCCGGCGGGTCGCCGTCTTCGCCAGCGGCTTCCGGCCCTTGGCGCCCCTGCTCCCCGCTCTGGCGCAGGCGCTGCGCATGGATCCCACCAACGGAGTCCGGGTCGACGTGATCCACCTCCTCGGAGAGCAGCGCGCGGCCGTGCCGGAGGCGCTGCCCCTGCTGGCCTGGGCCAGCGAGCACGATCCGAACCCGGATCTCCGGAAGGCGGCCGCGAGCTTCGTCGCCATGCCCACGACTGGCGGCTCCCTTCCGCGCTCCTCTCCGTAGCGGAGCGCCTGTCACTGATTCCCGTGCCGCATGGTGCGGCACGAACAAGCGAGGGTTTGAATGTTCAATAGAATCTGGGGTGCCATCGCCTTGGCGGTGGGGGCGCTGTTGCCGATGCAGGTGCTCGCGCAGCCCATCCTCACGGCTCGATGCACTGTCGACAGCCTGAGTACGAATGCGGCGGCGGCGGCTCGAGTCGAGTGGGCTCGCAAGTGCGGGACGCTCCAGAACGTCGGGGATCCGGCAGCCTTCTTCAACACGGGCCAGGCTGCCGCGGGGGGCGGGACGCTGAAGGACTATCTGGAGGCCGATCCGGAGAAGAACCCGGAGGGTGAGGGCGCGTTCACGGGCCCGGACTACCTCTTCAAGATGAACACCTCCGCCATGATGGCCCTGTACCTGTCGGGCCCCACCTACCAGACGACGGATCTCAACGGTTACTTCCAGTGGTCGCGGGACTCGTGGCGGAGGAAGGGGCGTCAGCTCTACCCCACCTTCAGCACCTCGTCGGACATCACCTCCGAGGACAACATCCAGCTCTTCCCTCACAAAAATCTCGAGGACTGCATGTTCTATCTCGATAAGGAGAGCACCCAGCCGGTCTTCACTCCCTCCCATGTGAACGGCTACTGCGAGGCGGCTTGCTACACCCCCGAGCAGAAGATCCTCTTCTCCAGCGGAGAGGTGCCCATCCTCGACGCGATGAACTCACTGCGCGATGACCTGATCACGCTGACCCCGGACTCCACGCTCGACAACCTGCGGCTGCACCAGAACAGCACCTATAGCTACACGCGAGAGCTCCGCGATGCGGAGCAGAAGCTCTGCATCATCACCACCCAGTCTGGCGGCCGGCTCAGCATCACCCTCGAGCATCCTGTCATCAACGGCGAGGGCCGCATCGTGCAGGCGCAGACCCTCAAGGTGGGCGACGAGCTGGTGAAGGCGGATGGCACCCTGGATCCCATCGTGGACATTCAGAGGACCACCTACTTCGGGAAGGTCTACAACATCGCGCCAGTGTCGACGGATCTGGTGTCCAACATCCTCGTGGCTCAGGGCTATCTGGTGGGCTCCGTGCGGTTCCAGAACGACGAGGTGCGCTACATCAACCGCATCATCCTCTATGGCGTGCCCACCGACGTCATCCCTTAGCCAGACGTAGGCCGAGATCCCATGAAGATCAGCCGGTATCTGTTTGTCATTGCGGGGCTCGTGGCGCTGGCGTTCATCGTCGCGGCGCTGGACAGCCCAGAGGACTCCGCCTTCATCAGGGCTGCCCCGGTGAGGGGGGAGAACACTCCTCCGGCACCGGCTCGTGTCGCGGTGCCGGAGCGGCCCGCCGTGCCTCCTCCCCCCGCCCTGCTCGCGGCGCCCGAGGAGGTTCCAGGAGAGGAAGGGGAGCACGGCGAGTTCACCACGGCGACCGACGTGATGAAGGCGAAGCTCTTCAAGACGGAGCCGGAGCTGGCGCGGTTCGATTACTTCCGCGAGCACATCCTCCTCGATTCCAATGGACGGAAGGACTACGAGGCGCTGCTCGCCGACACGCGGATGTATGAGCAGCTGCGCCGGACGCTGGGCTCCTCGACAGAAGCCGAGGAGTCCCTGGAGTCCAGCATCAAGCGCCTGATGCGGATCGACTACCTGCGCGAGGCATTGGCCTGGAGACAGAACCCCGCTCGCGAGCAGTGGGTGTCCACCGTCGAAGGCATCATCCTGGCGGACTCCTTCAGCCCGGAGCTGTCATTGAGCGCCAGGCGCTCGATGGCCGCGACCCGAATGGAGCTCTACGAGATCTTCGCGGATCAAGAGCCCGAGAGAGCTCGTGCCCTGGTCGAAGCCGCGAAGGGGACCTCGCTCGAGAAGCTGTTGCAGTACATCGCTGCGCACAACCAGCGCCGGCTCGTGAAGGAGCAGGAGCTGAGCCTTCAAGCACAGGTGCGCCGTGCCGCAGCTCCCTGACCCAATGATTGAAAAGAGAGAACAGATGCCAAGCATGAAGAGCTGGAGCAGGTTGATCACCGCGTGTCTCGTCCTGACCTCGATGGGGGCGCTCGCTGCGCCACCTCGGGTGCCGGAGCAGGGCAAGCTGGTGAGGTCCCCGGAGCCCGTGAAGGGCGAGTACCTCGTCGTCCTCAAGGAGAAGCCCGCACGGGGTCTGATGAGCATGGCGCTGAGGGCAGATGCGCTGGCCAAGCCGTACGGCGCACGTGTCCTCACCACCCACGAGACCGCCTTTCGCGGCTTCCTCATCTCCGCCAACGAGGAGCAGGCTCGGGCGCTGGCCGAGGATCCCCAGGTGGAGTACGTCCAGGAGAACGGCATCGTCAGGGTGTCGGGCGTCCAGTCTCCAGCGCCTTGGAACCTGGATCGGATCGACCAGGAGCGGCTGCCGCTGAGCAACAGCTACCAGGCCGAAGACGCGACGGGCGTCAACGTCTACATCATCGACACGGGCATCCGGGCATCGCACTCGGAGTTCGAAGGGCGCGCCCAGGTCGCGTTCAACAACACCACGGAGTTCGGGGATGACTTCTCCGGGCATGGTACCGCCGTGGCGGGGATCATTGGAGGCAAGACGTACGGTGTCGCCAAGAAGGTCCGTTTGAACTCGGTCAAGGCGTTCAACCAGTTGGGCGAGGCGACGGTTGATGGGCTGGTGCAAGCGATGGAGTGGGTGGCGAACAACGCCGTCACGCCGGCCATCGTCAACCTGAGCTTCACCACCACGAGCCCGTTCGCACCGCTCGATGCGGCCGCGGATGTCATGGCGAGCAATCCCGGGCTCGTCCTGGTGGTCGCAGCGGGGAATGCCGGCCTGAACGCCTGCACCTGCTCGCCGGCCCGTCTCCAGCCGGACGCCACCCACCCGTTCCGGGAGCGCATCTTGACCGTGGGCGCGATCGACGAGGCGCAGACGCGCTGGTCGAGCGGCTTCAATGGATCCAACTTTGGAGAATGTCTGGACCTCTGGGCTCCCGGTGCGAACATCAAATCCGCGGCGATGTTCAGTGACGAGGCCTGGACGAACGTCGAGGGGACCTCGTTCGCCACACCTCACGTGAGCGGCTTGGCGGCCATCCTTCTGTCCCAGGGCGTCTTGCCCGCCGGCATCCCTGCTCGCTTGATCGCCGATGCGAGCGTGGATCAGGTGCAGCTGGATGTCTTTGACACGACCTCGCCCAACCGGTTGCTGTACAAGCGCCCCCAGGCCACGCCCATTGCCAACGGGGTGGCAACAAGTGTGTCCGACATCACCGGCGGCCAGAAGAACTTCAAGCTGGAGGTCCCGGCCGGGCGGCCCTCGGTGGTCTTCACCCTCTCCGGAGGCACGGGAGACGCGGACCTCTACGTCCGCTATGGCCAGCTGCCAGAGACGTACGCCTACCAGTGTCGGCCCCTGCGCAAGGGCAACAACGAGACGTGCACCCTGCCCAACCCGCTTCCGGGTACCTGGTTCGTCCAACTCCGCGCCTTCACCAGCTACACCACCACGCTGAAGGGCCAGTACTGAGGCCGCGCTCGGGTGCGGCGGGCCCGCCTGATAACAGCTGTGATCAGGGCCTGCCCTGGGCCTGGCTACTGCTGTGACCAGGGGCCTCCGCCAGAGGCCCTCTCTGGCGAAACCCGTAAATAGGAAACCCAAGGAAATCGCTGGAAAAGCAGGGAGCCATGGTTGGCCGCCACGGCTGGCGTGGCGAGTGCAGAGGGGAGAGACCATGCTCAAGAGAGACCTGAAGCGTTCGGATGTGTTGGCGGTATTGGCCTCGGTGCTGCTGGCGGCTTGTGGTGCTCCTCCCGAAGAGGGAGGGATCGGCCCGGAGGAGACGCTGGGGACCCAGGAGTCGGCGCTGTGCTCGTCGGGGGCGGCCATCGACGACCTCTCGCTGGAAGGCGTGAGCTCCTTCGAGGGCGAGCTGGCCGGCGCGGGAACCTGGACGGCCATCAATGGGGCCAATGCCGCGAAGCTCGAGTACTACGTCGACGGCACGCTGCATGCGGTCGACGAGCGCGTGGGAGAGACGGGGGAGTGGTTCTTCAGCGAGGCCGGGGTGGGCTGCGGGGTGCACGGCTTCGAGGTGAAGGCCTACCCGATGATCATCGACAGCAATGGCAATCGCAGCTACTGCAACAACCTGCCCAAGACGGTGTTCCGGAACGTCGTCCAGTTCTGTCCCAGCCTGAGCCTCGGCGGCAACCACACGCTGGAGGTGAAGTCGGACGGCTCTGTGTGGGGGTGGGGCTACAACACCTATGGCCAGCTCGGCAACGGCGAGAGGACCCAGCGCAATTCTCCCACGAGGGTGAGGGGGGTGAGCCACGTCGTCTCCGTGTCGGCCGGGGACACGCACTCGGCGGCGGTGACGGAGGATGGGAGCGTGTGGACCTGGGGGTACAACTCCAGCGGCCAGCTCGGAGATGGCACCACCACGCTCCATGCGGTGCCCAGGCAGGTGCCCGGCCTGACCGACGTCGTCGCGGTGGCGACCTTCTACGCTCGGACGGTGGCGCTGAAGGCGGACGGGACCGTGTGGGCCTGGGGTTACAACGGCTACGGCCAGCTCGGGGATGGGACCACCACGAGCCGCCTGACGCCCGTGCAGGTGTCCGGTCTCAGCGGCGTCTTCGGCATCGCCGCGGGTTACCTCCACACGGTGGCCGTGAAGAAGGACGGAAGCGCTTGGGCCTGGGGATCCAACGCCAACGGGCAGCTGGGGGACGGGACCACCCTCACCCGGTTGACGCCCGTACAGGTGGCGGGCATCAGCGGCGTCCGCTCCCTCTCCGGAGGCTACTACCACACGGTCAGCGTGAAGAGCGACGGCACCGCGTGGAGCTGGGGCTCCAACTCCTACGGCCAGCTGGGAAATGGGACCACCGTCGACAGCGTCTTCCCGGTGCAGGTGTCGGGCCTCACCCAAGCCGTCGAGATCGCCGCCGGCGCCTTCCACTCCGTGGCCAAGCGGCAGGATGGCACCTTGTATGCCTGGGGTTCCAACTACAACGGACAGCTGGGAATCGGGAGCACCACCACTTCCGCCACGCCGGTGCAGGTCCCGGGGATGACCGGCGTCAAGATGTTCGGCGCGGGTGCCACTCACACAGTGGCCCAGAAGCGCCAGCTGGTCGTGACGAACCCTCACACCCTGTTTGGCTGGGGCTACAACTACTACGGCCAGCTGGGAGATGGGACCGTCTCCCAGCGCCTCTCGCCCGTGGCCGTCGTGGTCAGCGGGATCGTCTCGACGGCTGGCGGCACTGCCCACTCGGTGGCCGTGGGGAAGGGCGGGGCGCTGTGGACCTGGGGCTACAACTCCTACGGCCAGCTGGGCGACGGGACGACCACCAACAGGCTCACGCCTGCACTGCTGACGGGGATGAGCGGCGTCGTCGACGCGGAGGTGGGCACCCACCACACGGTCGTGCTGAAGGATGACGGCACCGTGTGGACCTGGGGCTACAACGGCTACGGCCAGCTGGGCAACGGGACGACCACCAACAGCCCCACGCCGCAGCTCGTGCCCGGGTTGGAGGGCGTCATCGCGGTCTCCCCCGGAGGCTACCACACGGTGGCGCTCAAGGCAGACGGCACCGTGTGGACCTGGGGCTACAACGGCTACGGCCAGCTCGGAAACGGAACGAACATCTCTCGCTCCTCGCCGACGCAGGTCCCTGGCCTCAACGGTGTGATCTCCATCGCTGCGGGCATCTACCACACGGTGGCACTGAAGGCGGACGGCACTGTGTGGACCTGGGGCTACAACTCCTACGGCCAGCTGGGCAACGGAGCGACCACCGACTGCCTGTCGCCGGTGCAGGTCCCCGGACTCCCCAGCATCGCCGCTGTCTCTGCGGGCATGTACCACACGATGGCGCTGGCCACGAGCGGCACGGTGAGGGCCTGGGGTTACAACTACTACGGCCAGCTCGGAGACGGGACGACCACCAACCGCTCGTCGCCGGTGCAGGTCCTGAGCCTCGGCGATGTCATCGCAATCGTCGCGAGGAGCTACTCCACGTTGGCCTTGAGGAGGGATGGGACCGTGTCGGGCTGGGGCTACAACACCTATGGCCAGCTCTGTGATGGGACGACCACCAACCGCACGGCGCCGGCGGCGACCCTCTTGAGCTCTATCGTGGACCTCTCTTCTGGTGGCCACCATCACACGATGGCGCTGGACAAGGGCGCCATCGTCCGGTCCTGCGGCTACAACAGCTACGGCCAGCTCGGAGAGGGGACGACCACCAACCGGTCGAGCCCCACGCAGGTCACGGCTCTGCCGGGCGACGGGAGCATCTTCGTTCCTCCCGGTGGTGGAGTCGGTCTTATCGGAGGGTGATGCTCCGACAGTGGGGGGGCCTCGCTCGCTGCTCCAGCCGAGCGAGCGAGGCAGGTGAATTCAGTGGTTCTGAGTCTTTCTTGTTGGAGTGGAGGCTGTTCTCTTGTGTTGACCTGGGGTGGTAGTTTTCGTTGCCACCAGTGTTTCCAGACCAGGATGACACGAGCCATCCATCGATGTTCAGCACGACTCCCGATCCTGAGATTCATCTCCCCACGCTCAGAAGAAAGATCGTCTTCTTGTCGGGGGCCCACGCAGGCCGCAGCATCTCGCTCCAGGTCAAGAGCTACCGGCTGGGATCGGATCCGGCGTGTGACATTGTCCTGAATGACCGGACTGTGTCACGGCAGCACCTGGCCTTGGATGTCCGCGAGGATCGGGTGCTGGCTCGGGACCTGGGCTCTCGCAATGGCTCGTTCTGCGAGCGCATGCGCTTCACCGAGCTGGAGGTGCGTCTGGGCGCGATCGTCAGGCTCGGCGCCACCGAGCTGAAGATCGTCCCAGAGGACGCGCGCGATCACGTCATCCCGCTCTCCTCGGACACCCGGTTCGGAGGGTTGGTGGGGGGCAGCCGGAAGATGCGCGAGGTCTTCACCCTGCTGGAGCGGCTGGCTGCGGGGGATGCGGACGTCCTCATCCAAGGCGAGACGGGGACAGGCAAGGAGCTGTGCGCGGAGGGCATCCACACGGTGAGCTCTCGCGGCAAGGGTTCGTTCAGCATCGTGGATCTGGCGGGCATTGCTCCCTCGCTGGTGGAGTCCGAGCTATTCGGCCATGTGAGGGGGGCCTTCACCGGGGCCCAAGCGGAGCGCGCTGGGGCCTTCGAGCGGGCGGATGGAGGCACTGTCTTCCTGGATGAGGTGGGAGATCTCCCGCTCGAGCTTCAGCCCCGCTTGCTGCGAGTGCTCGAGCGGCGTCAGGTGAAGCGGGTGGGCGCCAACGACTACCGTACGGTGAATGTGCGGGTGGTGGCGGCCACGCACCGAGACCTGGAGGCCGCCGTCAAGGAGGGCCGCTTCCGGGAGGATCTGTTCCACCGGCTCGCGGTGCTGCGAGTGACGCTGCCGCCCCTGCGCGAGCGGCCCGAGGACATCCCGCTGCTGGTGGACGCGATGCTGGAGCGGATGAACCGGCCGCCCAGCGCGCTGTCGGAGCAGACGCGGGCGCTGCTGGAGCAGTACCCGTGGCCCGGCAACGTGCGCGAGCTGCGCAACGTCGTCCAGCGCGTGGTGAACCTGGGCGAGCAGGCGTTGCCGGAGATGTCGCCCATGGCCACGCCCCTCGCGGCCCCCGCCGGGCCCGATCTGGAGCTGCCCTTCAAGGAAGCCAAAGAGCGGATCGTCGAGGGCTTTGAGCGCGACTACCTGAAGAACCTCCTGGAGCGATGTAAGGGCAACATCTCACGGGCTGCGCGCGAGTCGGGCATCGCCCGGATCTATGTGCGTAAGCTGCTCAAGAAGCACGGCCTGCACGGGCACGAGAAGCCAGAGTAGGCGAGGGTGAGCCTGCGGCTGCGGCTTGCGGTCGGAGAGAGGGCCATGAGCGAAGGCGAGCAGCCAGAGAAGGAACGCGGTGGCTCTCTCAGCGATGAGGTGGTGGCCGCGGGTGGCGATCCGGACTCCACCCCAGGGGATCGGGAGGAGGGGGTGGGCACGTGGCCGTACGAGGCGCCGGAGGAGGAGGTCGTGCCGCCCACCCTGCCGCAACCTGGGCAGACGATGCTGGGCCGGTACACGGTGCTGAAGCAGCTGGGCCAGGGCTCCATGGGAGTGGTGCTCTCGGCGTACGACGCACGGCTGGACCGGCGCGTGGCGCTCAAGCTGCTGCGAGCCTGGAGCGGAGCCAACGCGCGGGTGGACGAGGAGCAAGGCCGCTTCCTGCGTGAGGCTCAGGCGATGGCACGGCTGAGCCATTCGAACGTGGTGGGTGTGTACGACGCGGGGCGGCTGGAGGACGGGACGCTGTTCATCGCGATGGAGCACGTGGAGGGGCAGACGCTGCGCCAGTGGCAGCAGGGCCGAGGGTGGAAGGAGGTGCTGAGGCAGTACCTTGCGGCAGGACGAGGGCTGGCGGCGGCGCACGAGGCAGGGCTGATCCATCATGACTTCAAGCCCGACAACGTGCTGGTGGGAGCGGATGGGCGCGCACGAGTGACGGACTTCGGGCTGGCGAGGCTGGGCCCCGTGGCCCTCGAGAGTGAGGAGCCAGGGCTGTCGCCGTTGCCAGCGGCCACGGGAGTGATAGCGCCGCTGACGCGGGGTGGGGAGAGGTGGATGGGAACACCCGCCTACATGGCGGAGGAGCAGTTCCAAGGGAAGAGGGAAGACGCGCGCAGCGACCTGTATGCATTCTGCGTATCGCTGTACGAGGGGCTTTACGGAAGGGTGCCGTATGAGGCGGCGACGGTGTCTGAGCTGAGGGAGGCGCAGCGAGCGGGGAAGGCGCGAGTGCCGGAGGGAGCAGCGGTGCCAGCGTGGGTGGCGCGCACGGTGCTGCGAGGTTTGCAGAGCGAGCCGGAGCGCCGTCCGTCGTCGATGGGAGAGGTGTTGAAGGCGCTGTCGGCGGACCCCGAGGTGAAGAGTCGCGAGCGTGTGAGGAAGGGGGCTGTGACGAGCGTAACGGTGTTGTTGGGTGTGCTGGCGGTGTGGGGCTGGGCGGACCGGCAGCAGCCGTGCGACGGGTTGGGGCATCACCTTGCGGGTGTGTGGGACGAGGCAGTGAAGCAGAAGGTGAGGCAGGCGCTGGTGGCGACAGGTCTGCCGTACGCGCCGGAGACGGCGGAGCGAGTGGTGAAGGGGCTGGAGGCGTACGCTGGGAGGTGGGTGAAGCAGCGCACCGAGGTGTGCCTGGGAGTGAGTCGAGAGGGAGAGGCGAGAGCGGAGAGCTTGTGGGTGCGCGAGGAGATGTGCCTGGAGAGGCGGCGCAGCCAGCTCAGAGCGCTGACGGAGCTGCTGACGCAGGCGCCGGATGAGGAGTTGGTGGGCAAGGCGGTGCAGGCGGTGCAGGCGCTGCCGCCTTTGGAGTACTGCATGGATGCCAAGGCGCTGACGGCGGCGGTGCCCCCGCCCGAAGAGCCCACGGTGCGCGCGAGAGTCGACGCGTTGCAGGAGCAGGTGGACCGACTGGAGGTGCTGCTGGCGGCCGGCAAGTTCAAGCAGGGAGTGGCGCGAGCGGATGAGCTGGTGCCGCAGGTAGAGCCGGTGGGGTACGCGCCGTTGCTGGCGCGCACGTTGTTGCTGTCGGCCCAGCTGCGCAGCGAGGCGGGCGACTACAAGGGGGCGGAGGAGCGGCTCCATCAGACGATGACCGCGGCGGCGCGGGGCAAGGACATGGCGACGCTGGCCCGAGCTTGGAGCGCACGGGTCTCGGTGGTGGGCTATCACATGGGGCGCCTGCAAGAGGCGCTGTCGCTGCGGCCCACGGTGGAGCAGTTCGTGGATCTGGCGGATGATGACCGGATCCGCGCCTCTGCGCTCACCAATCTCGGCCTCGTGCTGATCGAGCTGGGCCGGTATGACGAAGCCCTACGAGAGTGCGAGGCCGCGCTGGCGCTCAGGGAGAAGGTGCTGGGCCCCGAGCACCCGGAGGTGGCCAGCTCCTTGAGCGATCTGGCCATCGTGTTCAGCAAGCAGGGCCAATACGAGAAGGCGCGCCAGATGGCTGAGCGCGTGCTGGCGATCCGGGAGAAGGTGCTGGGTCCCGAGCATCCGAGCGTGGCGGCCGCGCTCAACAGCCTGGGCGCGGAGCTCTGGGATCTGGGCCGCCATGAAGAGGCGCGCGCCGCCTTCGCCCGTGGGCTCGTGCTCCGAGAGAAGACGCTGGGCCCCGAGCACCCGGCCGTGGCCTCCTCGCTCAACAACCTGGGGCTCGTTCTCGGGGATCTGGGCCGGTACGAGGAAGCGCACGCGGCCGCCGCGCGGGCGCTGGCGATCCAGGAAAAGGCGCTCGGCTCCGAGCACCCGGACGTCGCCGTTGCGCTCAACAATCTGGGGCTCTCCCTCCTGAATCTGGGCCGATTTGAAGAGGCGCGAGCCCCCCTCGTGCGAGGGCTGGCGATCCGGGAGAAGCTGCTGGGGCCCGACCACCGGGCCGTGGCCTCCTCGCTCAACATCCTGGGGAACGCTCTCATGGAGCTGGGGCGATCCGAAGAGGCGCGAGCCGCCTTCGCGCGCGAGCTGGCGATCCGAGAGAAGGTGCTGGGCCCGGAGCACCCGAGCGTGGCCATCTCGCTCGCCAGCCTGGGCCTCGCTCTCGGGGAGCTGGGGCGCTACGAAGAGGCGCATCAGATGCACACCCGGGCGCTGATGCTCCGGGAGAAGATGCTCGGAGCCGAGCACCCACGCGTCGCCACGCTGCTCGCGAACCTCAGCAGCCTCCTGGACATGATGGGGAGGTATGAGGAAGCCAGGCAGCTGGGGGAACGCGCCCTGGCCGTGCGGCTGAAGGCCCTGGGGCCCGACAACCCGGATGTGGCTCTCTCGTTGAGCAGCGTGGGAGATGCGCTGAGAGATCTCGGCCGCGGCGCGGAGGCGCGAGAGAAGTACACGCGCGCCATCGAGCTGCAGGAGAAGGTGCTGCCGCCAGACCATCCAGAGCGGTTCGGCCCCTTGCTGGGGATGGGCAAGCTCCTGCTCGCGGAGGGGAGCCCGGTGGAGGCCCGGCCGTGGCTGGAGCGGGCGCTGGCGGTTGCGCCCGTGGCGAGGCGAGCGCGAGTCCAATTTCCGCTGGCCCGGGCGCTATGGGATGGAGGAGGGGAGAGGCCGCGCGCCGTGGAACTGGCCTCTCAAGCCCGAGAGTTCTGGAGCCGCCAGCGCCGCGCCTCCGATGCGAAGCAGGTCTCGCAATGGTTGGACGCGCATTCGCTCCCTCGCTAGCACTTGAGATCGGAGTCTCAGTCCTTGGCGGAGACGTTCAGCTCGGCGAAGAAGTCGTTGCCCTTGTCATCCACGACGATGAATGCGGGGAAGTCCACGACCTCGATCTTCCACACAGCCTCCATGCCGAGCTCGGGGTACTCGAGCACTTCCACCTTCTTGATGCAGTCCTGGGCCAGCCGGGCCGCGGGGCCGCCGATGCTGCCCAGGTAGAAGCCGCCGTGCTTCTTGCACGCCTCGGTGACGGCCTTGGAGCGGTTGCCCTTGGCCAGCATCACCAGGCTGCCGCCGTTCGACTGGAACAGGTCCACGTAACTGTCCATGCGCCCAGCCGTGGTGGGACCGAAGCTGCCCGACGCCATGCCCTGCGGCGTCTTCGCCGGACCCGCGTAGTACACCGCGAAGTCCTTCAGGTACTGCGGCAGGCCCTCGCCCCGATCCAACCGCTCCTTGAGCTTCGCGTGGGCAATGTCGCGCGCGACAATCACCGGCCCGGACAGCGACAGGCGCGTCTTCGTCGGGTAGCGGCTGAGCTCGGCCCGGATGTCCGACATGGGCCGGTTCAGATCGATCTTCACCACCTCGCCGCCCAGCTGCGTGTCCGTGGTCTCCGGCAGGTACTTGGCCGGATCCGTCTCGAGCTGCTCCAGGTAGATGCCGCTCTTCGTGATCTTGCCCACCGCCTGCCGATCCGCGGAGCAGGACACGGCGATGGCCACCGGGCAGCTGGCGCCATGGCGGGGCAGGCGGATGACGCGCACGTCATGGCAGAAGTACTTGCCGCCGAACTGCGCGCCGATGCCCATGCGGCGCGTGAGCTGGTGCACCTTCTCCTCCAGCTCCACGTCGCGGAAGCCGCGGCCCAGGTTGTTGCCGCTGGTGGGCAGCGTGTCCAAGTAGCGGGCCGAGGCGTACTTGGCCGTCTTGAGCGCGAACTCGGCCGAGGTTCCGCCCACGACGATGGCCAGGTGGTACGGCGGGCATGCGGCGGTGCCCAGCGAGCGGATCTTCTGATCCAGGAACTTCATCAGGCTGTCCGGGTTGAGCAGTGCCTTGGTCTCCTGGAACAGGTAGCTCTTGTTCGCCGAGCCGCCGCCCTTGGCCATGAAGAGGAACTTGTAGGCGTCGCCGTCGGTTGCGTAGAGCTCGATCTGGGCGGGGAGGTTGTTGCCGGTGTTGGCCTCCTTGTACATGTCCAGCGGCGCCAGCTGCGAGTAGCGCAGGTTCGTCGAGGTGTACGTCTCGAAGACGCCCCGGGAGATGGCCTCCTCGTCATTGCCGCCGGTGAGGACGTACTGGCCTTTCTTGCCCATCACGATCGCCGTGCCGGTGTCCTGGCAGGAGGGCAGCACGCGGCCCGCGGCGATGTTGGCGTTCTTCAGCAGCTCCAGGGCCACGAAGCGGTCGTTGGAGGTGGCCTCGGGGTCCTTGAGGATGTGGGCCAGCTGCTGCAGGTGGCCGGGGCGCAGCAGGTGGGCGATGTCGCGCATCGCCTCGCGGGTGAGCAGGGTGAGCGCCTCGGGGGCCACTTGGAGGAAGGTCTTCCCGTTGGCCTCGAAGGTGGAGACGTGGTCCTTCGTCAGCAGTCGGTACGGGGTGGTGTCCTCGCCCAGCGGCAGCATGTCCTGGTAGGTGAAAGCGCTCACGGTGTGGTCCTCGCGAGAGAAGGGCTCTCAGTTAGCACAGCTTGGGCTTGCTCGCGCCGGGTCCTGCGAGCAACCCGTCAGCCCATGAAAGGGAGGCCAGAAGCGCTGCTTGCCCCCCTTGCGGGCGATCCTCACCTCGTCTTCATGGCTTTCAACGCCATCCGATCCACGAACCCGGGCGCCACCAGCTTGAGGAACAGGCCCACTTTCCCCTTGGCCGTCATCACCACCTCGCGGTCGCGGCGCTCGATGGCGCGGACGATCTGCGCCACGCAGGTGTGCACGTCCATGGTGTCCTGGCTCTCGTCCCTGCGGCTGCGCCCCACCGGCTTTCCATCCGGTCCCAGCGCATTGTCGCGGATGGGGGTGGCCACGAAACCCGGGGACACCACCAGGACGTCCACCCCCGTGCCCAGCAACTCCACGCGCAACGAGTCGAAGAAGCCCTGCATGGCGTGCTTGCTGGCCGCGTAGGCCGTGCGCTGAGGCACGCCCGTCTTCCCCGTGAGCGAGGAGATGGCCACCGCCATCCCCTTGCGCGCCTTGAGGTGGGGCAGGGCGTGGTAGGTGCAGTAGACGGCGCTTAGGTAGTTCACCCGCATGATGCGCTCGTACATCGACAGGTCCGTCACGTCTTCGAGCCGCCCCCACATCGTCACGCCGGCGTTGTTCACCAGCACGTCGATGCTGCCGAACGCCTCCACCGTGCGTTCCACCAGCTTGCGGCACGCCTCCTGATCGGACACATCCGTGGGCACGCTGAGGGCACGCCCTCCGGCCTCCTCGCAGCGCTTTGCCACCTTGGCGAGTTCCTCCTCCCGCCGGGCCGCGAGCACCACGTTCGCGCCCCGTGAAGCGAGCACCACGGCGAGTTCCTCGCCAATCCCGGACGAAGCCCCGGTGATGATGACGGTCTTCCCTTGCATGCTGGCCATCCAACCATTCTTCCAGAGGCGCGGGGCAGGGCGAGCGCTTTTTCCAGGTAGCCCGGGGCTCGCCCGCCTAGATTCCATCTCTGCGATGGATACCCCCGCCCCCGAGACACGCGCTCCCCTGGCCGCCCTGCTTCCTCCCCGCGGCTCGCCGCCGCTGAGCTCCGACGAGATCCTCAACCGCTTCGTCGGTTACGTGACCTCCTACGGCCTGGAGCTCTACCCAGCGCAGGAGGAGGCCATCCTCGAACTGCTGGCGGACAAGCACCTGTTCCTCAAGACGCCCACGGGCTCGGGCAAGTCGCTGGTGGCCACGGCGCTGCACTTCAAGGCCATGGCTGAGGGCAAGGTCTCCTTCTACACCTGCCCCATCAAGGCGCTGGTGAACGAGAAGTTCTTCGCGCTCTGCGAGGCGTTCGGCCCGGAGAACGTGGGCATGCTCACGGGCGACGCCAGCATCAACCGCGAGGCCCCCATCATCTGCTGTACGGCGGAGATCCTCGCCAACCTGGCCATGAGGGACTCACGCGCCCGGGTGGACTACGTCGTCATGGACGAGTTCCACTACTACTCGGACAAGGATCGTGGCACCGCGTGGCAGATTCCGCTGCTGGCGCTGCCCCAGACGACGTTCCTGATGATGTCGGCCACGCTGGGCGACACGCACATCATCGAGGAGGGTCTGCTCAATCTCACCGGCAAGGAAGTGGTGTCGGTGCGCAGCTCGCAGCGCCCGGTGCCGCTGGACTTCGACTACCGAGAGACACCGCTCCACGAGACGATCCAGGAGTTGGTGGCGCAGAAGAAGTACCCCATCTACCTGGTGAACTTCTCGCAGCGGGCGGCGGCGGAGCAGGCGCAGAACCTCATGTCGGTGGACTTCTCCACCAAGGAAGAGAAGGAGGCCATCCGGCAGGCGCTGATGGACGCGCCCTTCGACACGCCGTACGGCAAGGAGTTCCAGCGCTTCCTGCGCCACGGGGTGGGCATGCACCACGCGGGCCTGCTGCCCAAGTACCGGCTGCTGGTGGAGAAGCTGGCGCAGTCGGGGCACCTGAAGGTCATCTCCGGCACGGACACGCTGGGCGTGGGGGTGAACATCCCCATCCGCACGGTGCTCTTCACCCAGCTGTTCAAGTTCAACGGCGAGAAGCTGGCCACGCTGAGCGTGCGCGACTTCAAGCAGATCGCCGGCCGGGCGGGGCGCAAGGGCTTCGATGATCAGGGCAGCGTGGTGGCGCAGGCGCCGGACCACGTCATCGAGAACATCAAGCAGAAGAAGAAGGAGGCGGAGGGCAAGAAGAAGGCGCCCATGGCCAAGCCGCCGCAGAAGGGCTACGTCCACTACGACAAGAGCACCTTCGAGCGCCTGCAGAACGGCATCCCCGAGCCGCTGGAGTCGCGCTTCGAGGTGACCCACGGACTGCTGCTCAACCTGCTTCAGAGCGACATGACGGAGGGCAGCGGCGGGTACCGGCGGCTGGTGCAGCTCATCGGGCGGACGCACGACTCGGACTACCTGAAGCGCAAGCACCTGAGGACGGCGGCCAGCCACTTCCGGACGCTGCGCAGCGCGGGCATTGTCACCGTGGAGAAGCACCCGGGCCACGCAGTGGTGAAGGTGGCGGAGGATCTCCAGCGGGACTTCTCGATGAACCACACGCTGTCGCTGTACCTGCTGGACACGTTGGAGAAGTTGGATCCCACCCTGGAGACGTACGCGCTGGACGTGGTGACGCTGGTGGAGTCCATCCTGGAGAACCCGGAGGTGGTGCTCTACGCGCAGCTCAACCAGCTCAAGGGAGAGAAGGTCCAGGAACTGAAGGCGCAGGGCGTGGAGTACGACGACCGGATGGAGGAGCTGGAGAAGTTGGAGTGGCCCAAGCCGAACCGGGACTTCATCTACGCCACATTCAACGAGTTCGCGAAGAAGCACCCCTGGGTGGGGCAGGAGAACATCCGGCCCAAGTCCATTGTGCGGGACATGTTCGAGCGCTTCATGTCTTTCCACGACTACGTGCGCGAGTACGGCCTGCAGCGCAGTGAGGGCGTGCTGTTGCGTTACGTGGGCGACGTCTACAAGGCGCTGGTGCAGACGGTGCCCGAGCGCTTCAAAGACGAGACGGTGGAGGACTTCATCGACCACCTGCGGGCCACGCTGCGGCAGGTGGACTCGAGCCTGCTGGACGAGTGGGAGCGCATGCGCAACCCGGAGGCGGTGCTGACGCCGAAGCCGGTGGTGGAGCTCAAGCCCAAGGAGCTGACGGAGGACCCGAAGGCGTTCGCGGCCCGGGTGCGCGAGGAGCTGCACCGGCTGCTCCGGGCGCTGGGGCAGAAGCGCTACATGGACGCGCTGGGGATGCTGGACGTGACGCTGGGGGAGTGGACAGCGCCGAAGCTGGAGCAGGCGATGGCGCCGTACTTCGAGGAGCACAAGGTGGTGGTGCTCACCCCGGCGGCGCGCCGGCCGGGCCTGACGTTTCTCAAGGAGACGGGCACGCGGCTGTGGGAGGTGCAGCAGCGCATCATGGACCCCGAGGGCCACGGCGACTGGTTGCTGGACTGCGAAATCGACTTGCGAGGCCGCAAGCTGGACGACGGGCCCATCCTCATCCTGCGGCGCATCGGGACGTGAGCACTGTTCAAGCTGAAGCCATCGCTGGGGCTATCAGTGGTTGAATGGGTCTACGGCATGTAGGGGTAGCGTGCGAGGACGCGCCCATCGGGCGATACGGCGTACAACTCGAGCCAATCGAATCCGAGATTCGCGCCTTTGTTCCAGCCGCACTTGTCCGCTCGCCGGTTGATGCGGACAAAATATAGCCCTCCCTCTTCGCCGACGATGACCTCCATGCCTTTGGCCGAGTATTCGCAGGTACTCGCATATTCCTTGGGAGCGCGTGAGAGCACCTGTTGAAGCGCAGCATGGGCCGCCAGCACTGCAGGTCCGTCCAGCGTGGCCAAAGGACGAAGATCCTTCGGCCAGCGAATCGCATTGGCCGTCTCGGGGGGAGGCCCAGGCGTGCCTGCATCGACGCTTGGGGGAGGGCGGTCGGGCGGAGGCGTGACGATGCCCGCATCCGGCGCTGGCGTCGAAGTCCCCCCGTCCGCCATGAGAGAGACGAGCAGGATGAGGTAGTGCGGCTTCAGCATGCTGTCACCAACGGGTTACGACGCACTCATAGGACTTCGGGAGAGCATTTCGGAGGAGGGATGGCAGGTCATCAGGGACTCCATCCGAACTCGTGAGAACGACGGGCACCTCGTCGTGCTGCCAAGGGCCCGGAGCCACTACCAACTTGGCATGGCTCTCCAATCTCGGCAGTTCACTATGCACGAAGTATTTCCGGGGACTCGTGCAGGCCAGTCCAAGCGCTAGCGTCGGCAGGCAGATTTGCCGCAGATGATGTCGAGTGGACCTCATGCAACCTTCACCGCTTGGGAAAGGCCTCCGTCAGCAGGCTCGCTAGGGTGGGAGTCTAGCTGAGAGGCAGCTCGACGAAGAAGGTGGCCCCTCTTCCCGGCTCGCTCTCGACCCAGATCTTGCCGTGGTGCGCCTCGACGATTTGCCGCGTGATGAAGAGCCCCAGGCCCAGCCCTCCGTAGTTGTGGGAGGCGGCTCGCTCGAAGCGCTCGAAGATCCGCCGCTGCGCTTCGTGCGAGATGCCAATCCCCCCGTCCGAGACGCGCAGCAGCGCCCTCCCGTCCTGGAGCGTGCTCGTCAGCCGGATGGGCCTGCCTGCCCCGTACTTCATCGCGTTCGTCAGCAGGTTGAGCATGACCTGCTCCAGGCGAAGGCGATCCCACTCCCCCGACACCGGCTCTTTCGCCTCCAACTCGAGCTTGCAGCCGCTCCTGTCGAGCTGCTCCCGGAGGTGATCCGCGACGAGCCGGGCCAGCGCCGCCAGGTCCGTTGGCTCCAGGTGCAGGTCCAGCCGGCTCTCGTTGATACGCGAGACATCCAGGAGGTTCTCCACCAGGTCCGCCAGCCGCCGCATCTGGCCCTGGAAGATGGGAAGCATGTCCGAGAGCCTCGCGGCAAGCCGGGAGTCCGGGGGCTGCTGCGCGAGCGCGCGCTCCAGTTGCTGCACGCGCAGCTTCATGGAGGTGAGCGGAGTCTTCAGCTCGTGCGAGGCGATGGACAAGAACTCGTCCCGGGCCCGGATGGACTCTTGGGCCTTCCGGTAGAGCTGCGCGTTGTCGAGCGTGAAGGCCACCCGACACCCCAGCTCCTTCGCGAGGGCCAGATCCGCCGGAGCGTCCGTGTCGCACCACCGCGCGGAGGCCAGGCACAGCACGCCCAGGCAGCGGCCCCGCGCGTAGAGCGGCACGTGGAGGCACCGATGCCCCCGGAGTGTCCTCAGCTCCTCCCAGGGCCTATCGGCCTCATCCACGTGGCGCAGCAAGCCAATTCCCCCTATCCCGATCGAGGGCTCGCCCATGCACCGCTGGGCGGGGCACAAGAGCGCATCCGCTGGGGGAGGATGGAACTGGAGGAACTCGCGCAAGCAGCGGGCCCGCGCTTCGGAGACGTCGGCGATCGCCACGGGCCGCAGAGAGGTGTCCCCCGCTTGCAGCGCGATGACACACAGATCCGCCACGGTCGGGACCGCCAACGCCGCGACGCGCTGGAGCGTGGCCTCATCGTCAAGGGAGGTGACCAGCTCGCGGCTGGCCTCATCCAGGAGACGCTGCGCCATCTCCCTCCGCTTGCGCTCGGTCACGTCGATGATCACGGCCAGGGAGCGGACGATGGCTCCCTGCGCATCCCGCTCCGCGATGGCGGACAGCAGGATGTCGATCTCCCCGCCGTCCTTCTTCACGACCCGGTATGGGACGTCCTGGCACTTTCCCGTCTGGAAGTACCGAGGGAGGACCACCTCCAGGGCATACTTGCGGGACTCGGGCGTCAGGAACTCCACGGACTTGCGGCCGAGCACCTCCGAGCGCTCGTAGCCGAGCTTCTCCAGCCAAAAGTCGCTCACGCTGAGGAGCCGCCCCTCCTGGTCGATGGAGTGCATCATCACAGGGGTGCTGCTGTAGAGGGAGCGGTACTCCTCTTGGCTCTTGCGCAGCGCCTCCTCCGCCTTCCGGGTGCCCGTGACTTCGTTGAAGACGGCCACGCCACCGAGCACCTTGCCGGCCTTGTCCCGGAGCGGGCGGGTAGTCACGAGCACCCAGGCCCCCGAGGGCTTCAGGGCCGATCTCAGGAAGATCTCCACCCTGTCGACAGCCTCGCCTCGGATGGCCCGAGCGAGCGGCAGCTCCTCCGCTGGGTACAAGGTGACTTGATCCGGCAGGTAGAGCCCGTAGTGCTCCGGCCATTGAGCCAGAGGAACCCCGATGGCCGCCTGCCCCAGGAACTGCTCCGCCGCAGGGTTGAGGAGCGCCGTGCGTCCGCACTCGTCCGCCACCACCACGGCTTCGGCCATGCTGGAGAAGACGGACTCGAGGATCTGGCTCAGCTCAGGGCAGACGTGCTCGGCGTCGGCCTGCTCCTGCCCCTCCGCAACCTCGAGGAGCGAGGCCAGGTCCTGGAACTCCAGAGGGCTGGGCGGCTCCTTCATGGGCAGCGCAAGGTGAGCCGAGGGGCTGCCCCCCCAGGCATGCCCTAGGGAGCAGGAAGGCGCCCCCTCCGCAGGTGTTCCTCCCCCGAGGCGGTCCCCGGGGAAAGGGGCCTTCATCTCCCAGGAGGATGGGCTTGACTGGGCGCGCGCGCCACCTCAGGCCTGGGCGCTCGCGGAGTGGACGCGCAACCCCCCATGCGTGACGGTGATGAGCGGGCGGCCCATCCAGCCGCAGTGCTTGCAGACTCCGCTCGGGCCCGCCGCGCTGACGCGCACCGGCAGGTCCGCGCCACAGGCCGGGCAACCCTCTGGAATCGTGTAGTCCCGCGTGGGTGTGTGCACTTCGGTCATGTCTTTGAGGTAACGCGGATTGGAGGGGACGCAATGGAGGGAGGGCCACGCGACTCCCTGCGCTTGTGGGAAGCGGCTCGGCTGCTCTCCTGGCGGACAGGCGATAAGTCCAGGCGAGGCCTTCGGGACTGAGGTGCGGCAAGCATTGGGATGCCCGCTCGGGTCATTGTTGCACTGGGTCGGCGGCCTCACCGTGCGGCTCATGCGAGCATGCGCTTCGAACTGGCGGAGGCTGCTGTCAGGGCCCATTTGCGCTCTGCTGTGGTTGGTGCTCGGCGTAGGTGTCCTGAGAGCCGATCCGCCCGGCGGGCCGCAGTTCGCGAAGTCCCCAGGCACGGCCTCGGCTGAGGTGATTCCTCCCGGTGTCACGGTCATCACCTTCTCCTTCGCGGATACCAAGAAGAGCCAGACTCGGGTAGGGCCCCTCTTCGCGCGGTACGGGATGCACTCGACCTTCTACCTCTCGAGCGGGCGCATCGGCCACGGCAGCGGCTATCTCTCCTTGGCGGACGTGCGAACGCTGGCCGCCGCGGGGCACGAGATGGCCAGCCACACCATTGACCATGTGAATCTGGAGCGCGTGTCTCTGGAGGAGGCCCGGCACCAGATCTGCGATGACCGGGCGAACCTGATGGCGATGGGGCTTCAGGTGAGTTCCTTCTCCTATCCCTTCGGCGAGGACACGCCGGCGGCGAGGCAGGTCCTCATCGACTGCAACTTCACCAATGCCCAATCCACCGGGGGGCTCCGCAACCCCCATAGTTGCGCGACTTGTCCCCCTGTCGAGACGATTCCACCGCTGGATGGGTTTCGCATCCGAAGCCCTCCTTCGATCAAGAGCGATTGGACACTCAGGGATCTGCAGGAACTCGTGCTCCAGGCGGAGGCAGCGGGAGGCGGCTGGGTGCTGATCTCGCTGCACGACATTTGCGATGAGTGCGACACCTACACAATCTCCGAGCCGTTGCTGGAGTCTTTTCTCGCCTGGCTGGCGCCGCGCGCCTCCCGGGGAACGGTCGTGCTGACCATGCAAGAGGTCCTCGGTGGGGCCGTGAAGCCTCCGCTCTATGCCGACGGCGGCACGTTTCTCTTCGACGCGGGAACCTCAGGCGATGGAGAAATCCTGGAGGGGGGATTCCCAGGCGCGGGAGTTCTGGATGAGGAGTTCCCAAGTGCAGGGATGGGAGGGGACTGACTCCGGAACTTCCCCGGAAGCCAAGACGGTCGCTCAGCCGCGGCGGCAGGCCATGGCGCCATCCTGGGAGCGGAAGAAGGCCGCGGCCAAGTCTCTGCCCACGGCGCCGCACAGCACGTCGAAGGTGCGACGCCGTGCGCCACCCGTATGCTGTGGGGTGCGCGAGAGCGTCTCTGGGTGCCGGGCGAAGACGTTGTAGCCGACGATGCACCCGTCCGAGCGCAGCACGGTGATGCCATCCGTGGACATCATCCCGCGCAGCAGCTGCGCCATGGAGCGCACCGTGCCGGCCTCGGTCTCCGAGCCCGCCAGGAAGCGGGCAATGGGGGCGATGGTGTCGAGTGGCTCGGGCAGCAGGAGGCCGTCCACGAAGAGGCTCGAGCTGCCGCGCGCCTTGGGGAGCACCGCGACGAGCGTGCCGTGCGAGGACTGGATCACCTCGAAGAGGACATGGCGGTAGAAGTCCCGGGCCGCGTTGCGCAGCTCCGCGGGCACATCCTCCGTGACGGCCTGGGCCAGCTCGTCGAGCGTGGCTGTCGGCGTGACGGGATCCACCCGGGCGCCCGAGAGGTAGATGTGCTTGTGCAGGCCCGTCGCTCCGCGAAGCTCGATGACGTTCTCGGCCAGCTGCAGCAGGCCCACCACGTGCAGCGAGCGGTCCGCGTTGCGGCTCATTCGCTCGAAGGGCGTCTCCAGAAGAGGGAAGGGATCCGTCCGGAAGATGCCGTACGAGAGCCCCTCGGGCACCAGCCACAGGTACAGCGCCCACCATCGCCCCTGGCCGAGCGGTGCGCACTGCTTGAGCGCGCGCTGGATGGTCTCCTTCGTCCGAGGGCCCGAGCCAATGGCAATGGGGCCCTCGCCGCCGAGCATCTTGAGCATGGGGCCCAGGTCATCGCCGAGGAAGACCATGGGGAACAGCGGCTCTCCCTCCTCGCGGTAGCGGGAGAGGGTGACAATGAGCTCCCCGAGCGCGTCCGCCATGTCCGCGCCGCCCAGCCCAGT
The DNA here is from genome assembly GCF_000737315.1 of Hyalangium minutum. Taxonomy (GTDB): domain Bacteria; phylum Myxococcota; class Myxococcia; order Myxococcales; family Myxococcaceae; genus Hyalangium; species Hyalangium minutum. The sequence goes on along the minus strand of NZ_JMCB01000034.1, from coordinate 84,475 downwards.
CTCTCGGAGCACCCCCTGGACGGCGTCGGTGAGCAGGTGCCGGAACGAGAGGACTTCGGGAGAGCCTTGGATGAGTGAGGAACGATCCATGTGGGGGACTCAACACAGTGTAACGCGAGCCGCGCCCTGCGCGGGTGGCTGCTTGCCGCAGCGCGACATGAAAATCCCGCTAAGTTGCTTTTGCCAGTTTCCGGGAGGGCCCGGTACGTTGCACGCCCCCACTGCGTGAGGCCGAGCCCTCGGCCTCCGGAGGTTTCCATGCACATGCATTCCAGGACAGGGTGGCTTCAAGCCGCGCTCTGCGCCGTGTTGCTCGGCGCGAGCGGTGCTCAAGCCGCCGTCGGAGTGGTCTTCGTTCACGGCACAGGTGATCAGAGCGTCGGCTCGGCAACGAGCGGCTACTGGACGCAGTCCGCCATCGACACCATGCGTAACGGCCGGCCCTATCTCATCATCGGCTATCCCGGCGCCACGTGCGCGGGCTTCAGCCAGTGTAGCTGGGGGCCGATCGTCGATCAGATCGTCCCGTGGATGAACGCCAACAACATCACCAGCTTTACGGTCATCACCCACTCGAACGGCTCGAGCCCCATCCGCTACATGCTGGGCCACACCGGCGCGGTGAGCCCCAACGGCAACACGGTCGACTCGGTGACGAGCCGCATCTCGCAGGTCATCTTCTCGGCGCCTGATCTGAAGGGCACGCCGCTGGCCAACCAGGTGACGACGAGCGGCTCGTTCCTCAACATCGCCAACAGCGTCGTCGAGTTCTTCGGTGGCGGCAGCTACAACAACCCAGCCGTGGTGCAGCAGCGCTTGGACAACATGTCCGTCTACAACTCCAACGGCACCTTCGCGGGTGGCGCAGGGGCGACGACGGTGGGCGGCAAGCCCATCTCGGTGGTGCGCGGCAAGGCCGTCTACGCCAACCTCTTCTCGAGCGATGCGCACTGCGGCGGCTACCTTTACAGCATCGGCCTGAAGGCGGCGGCGCTGCTCGGCTGGGGCAGTTTCAGCGCGGCCACGGACGGCTTCATCGGCGCCGACAGCTCGGGCTACTTCGGCAACATCATCATCGACGACGCGCGCCTCAACCACCACCAGTCGCGCCGGGGCTGCCACAACAGCGGCTACCTCGTCGGCCAGAAGGTGGCCAGCGCGCCCATCCCCGCTCCGGGCAACCAGACCTACGCCCCCGAGACCAACGTGGCGGCCGCGGGGCAGGCCTGCAACAACTACTACTCGGGCTACGCCACGGACTTCATGACGAACCACACCGTGTGGAAGTACGGGTGCTCGAGCAGCATGCTCACCAACGGCTACCCCGAGCCTGACTGCCTCATCGCCTACGGGTACGCGAGCAGCTACAAGGTTCCCAGCACGGCCAGCTGGAACCCCTACCTGAACCCCGCCAACTATCCAACGTACAGCACGGTATGCCCCGACTCGTGGCATGGCGATGGTATCTGCGACGCGTGCCTGGTGGCCAAGTACGGCTTCGATGCCACCACCGGCTCCACCGGCGCCAATGACTGCGTGCAGGCGCCGCCGGGCGGCTCCAACTGGTGCGGGGCTCTCGCCTACGACACCTATTGGGGTGTTCATAACTACACCGTCGTCCGGGCCCTTCACTGAGCCCGAACAGGAGACAGATCATGACCTCTCATCGTTCCGTTGTTCGGATGGCTGGCCTCGGGCTGGCGGTTGCCTTCCTCGGGGGTTTCACGCCGGAGCCCGCCGTGAATTCCAAGCTGCGCAGCACCGCGAGCACTCCGCTCGCCGCGGGTGATGTGGCGCCGGGCCGCCTCTTCGCGCGAGATGCGCGCGAGGGCGTGGCCCCGGGCCTCGTCTCGGTGTCCAACCCCACGGCGCCCGAGCCGCTGGCAGCGCCGGCTGTGCCAGAGACACGGCGGTCGAAGTCCACGCTGCTGCACGTGGCTCCGGGCTCGGCGGCCACCCAGCTGACGCTGCCCATCACCACGCCCGACGACGCGTGGGTGATGCTCATCCCCAAGGGCAGCGATGCCAAGGTGGCGGAGGAGGCGCTTCGGGATGTGGCGATGTTCGATGCGCGGGGCCTGCGTGCGGACGTGCGGGCGTCGCGGGACGGGAGCGCGCAGCTCGGCGCGGATGCGGACCGGCTCAAGGCCGAGGGCATCAGCAAGCCCATCTCGATGCTGCGCCTGAACCGCGAGATGGGGCAGGGGCTCTACAAGCTCCAGGTGGGCCCCAAGGCGGCCAAGGTGGGCCTGGCCGTGGAGATCCGTGAGCCGTCCTCGTCCATCGAGCTGGCGATTACTCCGTCGGCCATGCAGCTGTCTCCGGAGGCCGAGGGCTATGTGGCGGTGGAGCTCGGCTCGGACGTGGCGCTGGAGCGCGTGAAGGTGGAGGCGACGCTCTATACGCCGCGCTACGAGCGGGACCGCACGGTGCCGGTGGTGAAGGTGGGCAAGGAGTACCGGGCCATGGTGTCGCGGGTGATGACGGACCGGGACGAGACGGGCACGTGGATGGTGGAGGTGCACGCGACAGGTGTGGCCAACGGGCAGACCTTCGACCGCCTGGAGCAGACGGCGTTCGGCTACGTGGTGCCAACGGCGCGCATCGCCTCGGTGGGGCGTGAGCGGCTGGTGCGCGACGGGAGCGGCCGGGTGGAGGCGCTGGAGGTGGACGTGGTGGTGGAGAGCCAGGGGCTCGACCGCTACGAGGTGACGGGCACGCTGGTGGCCACGGATGGCAAGGGCATGGAGCGCGCGGTGGCCGAGGCGCAGGTGACGGATCAGCTGCGCGCGGGCTCGCACGTGCTGACGCTGCGCTTCGACGCGGGGCACGCGGGGCTGGCGAAGCTCGGTGGCAGCTACGCGCTGCGCGGGCTGCAGCTGTACTCGCTGGGCACCAACACGCTGTACCACCGGCTGAACCGGGGGCTGGATGTCCGCTTCCCGGCGGTGCGCGTGGAGGAGCTGGTGGCGCCGAAGCTGACGCCCGCCCTCGAGACGATGATGCGCGAGGACGCGTTCAAGGTCCGCGAGTAGTCAAGGCCGGGACCCGGTGGAGCGCTTGCGGGCGCTCCCCGGGTTTCGGTGGAGTGGAGGGGCAGACTCCGGTCGGCCCCAAACATTGACCACTCAGCAGTCCTCCGCCGGCGGATGTTGGCTGGTGGGAGCAAGTCCTGTGTGTGGGTAGCAGAGCGCTCCGCGCCTCCCTACCTCAGGCGCTCTCACTATGAGTCTGCTCTTGCTCACGGCCGTTGTGGTGTCCGCCAGTCCCGTGCCGGATGCGCAGCCTTGCGGCGAGCGGAGCTGCAGCTCGTGGTGCGCAAGTCCGAGCTTCAACAGGCACAGGTTCAGGCATTCCTCGCGGAGGCGGCATGCGATTGGTGAGTGTGGCGGGCGTTGGGTTGGCACTGCTGACTCTGGCCGCGTGTGGCAAGGCGCAGAGCGGTCCGCAGCAGGCTCAGCAGGGCGCGGCAGACCCCATGGCCGTGGAGGTGATCTCGCTGGCACCCGGAGAGGTGCGGGACACGAGTGAGTACCTGGGTCAGCTCCTCTCCCGGCAGAGTGTCTCCCTGCGTCCCCAGGTGTCCGGCTACGTGCAGAGCATTCGCGTGCGCCCGGGCGAGCAGGTGGAGAAGGGCCAGGTGCTGCTGGTGGTGGATCCCCGGCGGGAGCGCGCGGGGCTGTTGGCGGCGCAGGCCCAGCGCTCGTCGGCGGTGGCCAGCCGCGAGTACGCCCGGCAGACACGGGAGCGCGCCGCCCAGCTCCTCAAGGAAGGGCTGCTGAGCCGCCAGGACTATGAGCAGGCCGTGGCGCAGGCTCGCACGGCCGAGGCCAACGCCCGCGCCGCCGAGGCCCAGATCCAGGCCCAGCAGGTGGAGCTGGGCTACTTCGAAGTGCGAGCACCCTTCGCGGGGGTGGTGGGAAACATCCCTGTGAGGGTGGGGGACTCGGTCTCCCAGGAGACGGAGCTGACCCGCGTGGATCAGAGCCAGACGCTGGAAGTCTCCGTGCAGGTTCCGGTGGAGCGCGCCGCGAAGATTCAAGTGGGACGCACGGAGGTGGAGCTGCTGGACACGAAGGGGGAGCCCATTGTCACGGCCCCGGTCTTCTTCGTGGCGTCTACGCCGTCGGACGCCACCCAGCTGGTGGAGGTGAAGGCGGCTTTTCAGAACACGCTGGGGCTGCGCGCCGAGCAGGTCATCCCCACCCGCGTCATCTATGAGACGCGCCAGGCGCTGCTGCTGCCCACCTATGCGGTGTCCCGGCTCGGCAGCCAGGCCTTTGTCTTCACGGTCATTCCTGGGGATGGCGGCATGGTGTCGCAGCGCCAGCCAGTGCAGCTGGGGCAGATCCAGGGCAACTCCTACGAGCTGGTGGAGGGGCTGAAGCAGGGCACCCAGGTGGCTGTCAGCGGCGTGCAGCTGCTCCGGGATGGGCAGCCGGTGCAGCCGAAGCCAGCGTCGCCGCGAGGCAGTCAGGGGCCAGGGGTGGGCGGGGCTTCGGACGCGGGGCAGTGAGGGGCGCGCATGTTCACCGACTTCTTCATCAAACGGCCCATCTTCGCCTCGGTGTTGTCCATCCTCATCACGCTGGCCGGGGCCATCTCCATCCCCTCGCTGGCGGTGGAGCAGTACCCGGATCTCTCGGCGCCCCAGGTGACGGTCAACGCCACCTACCTGGGGGCGTCTGCCGAGGCGGTGGAGAGCTCCGTCACGACCGTCCTGGAGCGCGCGCTCAACGGCATCAAGGGCATGCGCTACATCACCTCGACGAGCACCAATGACGGGGCTTGCTCCATCACCGTCACCTTCGAGCCCGGGTACAGCGTCGACATCGCCGCGGTGGACGTGCAGAACCGTGTGGCCACCACCTCCGCGCGGCTGCCCGCCCAGGTCAACGCGCTGGGCATCACCATCAACAAGACCCAGTCCCAGTTGCTCGCGTCCTTCGGTCTGTACGATCCCGAGCAGCGCTATGATCGGGGCTTCATCAGCAACTACGCGGACGTGTACCTGCGGGACGCACTCCTGCGTGTGAAGGGCGTGGGCGACGTCCGCATCTTCGGCGAGCGGCGCTTCGCCATGCGGCTGTGGCTGGATCCCACGCAGCTGGCGCGGCGGAGCCTCACACCGCAGGACGTGGTGGCGGCGCTACGGGAGCAGAACCTGCAGGTGGGCGCGGGGCAGGTAGGGCAGCAGCCCGCTCCCGAGGGGCAGACGTACCAGTTCACCGTGCGAGCGCTGGGGCAGCTCACCACGCCCGAGGAGTTCAACGACATCGTGGTGCAGCGCGGGGCCGACGGCTCACTGGTGCGGCTGAGGGACGTGGGCCGCGCGGAGCTGGGGGCGGAGAACTACGCGCAGTTGCTGCGCTTCAATGGCCAGGAGGCGGTGGGCTTGGGCATCCTCCAACTGCCGGGCTCCAACGCGCTGGATGTGCGCGAGGGCGTGGTGAAGGAGCTGGAGCGGCTCAAGGCCACCTTCCCGCCGGGCCTCACCTACCAGCCCGCCTTCGACACCACGCGCGCGGTGCGGGAGTCCATCCACGAGGTGCTGCGCACCCTGGGAGAGGCCATCCTGCTGGTGGTGCTCGTCGTCTTCGTCTTCCTGCACGGCTGGCGCAGCGTGCTCGTGGTGGCGACGACGCTGCCCGTCTCGCTGGTAGGCACTTTCGCCTTCGCTCACGTGTTCGGCTTCTCCATCAACACGCTGACGTTGTTCGGGCTGACGCTGGCCACGGGCCTGGTGGTGGATGACGCCATCGTCGTCATCGAGAACGTCGAGCGCATCATGGAGGAGGACAAGGTGGATGCCCGCGAGGCCACGCACCGGGGGATGCGGCAGGTGTCTGGCGTGGTGGTGGCCGTGGCACTGGTGCTGAGCGCGGTGTTCGTCCCGGTGGCGCTCTTCCCAGGGACCACGGGCGTCATCTACAAGCAGTTCGCGCTCACGCTGGCCTTCTCCATTGGCTTGTCGGCGCTGGTGGCGCTCACGCTGTCTCCGGCCCTGGCCGCGCGGCTGCTGCGCCCCCACGAGGGGGAGAAATGGCGCGCGGCCCGCTGGGTGGAACGCTCGCTGGACGCGTTCCGTCATGCCTATGGACGGCTGCTCGGGAAGCTGCTCGGTCCGCTTCGGTGGGGGGTGCTGGCCGCCTTCGGGGTGTGCCTGGTGGTCACGGTGCTGCTCTACAAGTACACGCCCACTGGCTTCATCACCCCCGAGGATCAGGGCTACCTCATCGTCGCGGTGCAGGGGCCTGAGGGCACCTCGCTGGACTACACGCGGGGGGTGTTGCTCCAGACCGAGGAGGTGCTGCGCAAGCAGCCCGAGGTGTCGGATCTCTTCACGGTGGGAGGGTTCTCGCTGCTGGGCGCGGGCTCCAACACGGGCACGCTCTTCGTCAGCCTGAAGCCCTGGGCTGAGCGCGAGAAGGAGGAGCAGAGCGTCACGGCGCTGGTGGAGCGGCTGCGCGGGCAGCTCACGTCGATCGGTGGGGCGCGCGTGCTGCCCTTCCAGCCGCCGACGATCCGCGGGGTGGGCAGCGTGGGGGGCTTCGAGTTCATCCTCGAGGATCAGCAGGGAACCCACTCGCTGGAGGAGTTGGCGCAGGTGACTCAGCAGCTCGTGGGACAGGCCAACCGCTCGCCGGGGCTGCGGGGCGTGTTCTCCTCCTACTCGGCCAGCACGCCGCTGCTGGACGTGCAGGTGGATCGCGAGAAGGCCAAGGCGCTGGGCGTACCGCTGGACGAGATCTACTCCACGCTGTCGGTGTACCTGGGCAGCCAGTACGTGAATGACTTCACTTTCGCCAGCCGCGTGTACCGGGTGTACGTGCAGGCGGCGGTGCCGTTCCGCAACGAGCCGCGTGACATCAGCTCCTTCTATGTGCGCTCGGCGCAGGGGGAGATGGTGCCGCTGGAGGCGCTGGTGAAAGTGACGCCCGTGACGAGCGCGGCGAGCATTCAGCACTACAACCTCTTCCGCTCCGCGACGATCAACGGCCAACAGGCGCCCGGCGCGAGCACGGGCGATGCGCTGACCGCCATGGAGCAGGTGGCGCGGCAGAACCTGCCCGCGGGGTTCGCGTTCGAGTGGACGGGGCTCTCGCTCGAGCAGAAGGAGGCTGGCGGCAAGGTGCTCCTCATCTTCGGGCTGGGAGTCGTCTTCGTGTTCCTGGTGCTCTCGGCGCAGTACGAGAGCTTCGCGCTGCCACTGGTGGTGATGCTGGGCGTGCCGGTGGCGATGCTGGGAGCGCTGGGGCTGCAGAACCTGCGAGGACTGGCGAACGACGTGTTCTGCCAGGTGGGCTTGGTGATGCTGGTGGGCTTGTCCAGCAAGAACGCCATCTTGATCGTCGAGTTCGCCGAGCAACTGCGCGTTCAAGGCAAGGGCGTGGTGGAGGCGACGATTCACGCGGCGCAGACGCGGCTGCGGCCCATCCTGATGACGTCGTTCGCGTTCCTGCTCGGGGTGCTGCCGCTGGTGCTGGCGTCGGGGGCGGGCGCGAACTCGCGCAAGTCCCTGGGGACGGCGGTGTTCGGAGGGATGTTGCTGTCCACCTTCGTGAACCTGATCTTCATCCCAGTGCTGTACGCGCTGGTGGAGTCCGCACGCACGCGGGTTCTCAAGCACAGAGAGCACCACGGCAAGGGAGGTCCCCAGGGTCCAGTGGAGCAGGGGGCCTGAGAGTTCAGAATCCCAGCGCTTTGACCACGTAGACGAGCAGCATCATGGTTCCGAAGAACCCGCAGATGAACGGTGGCATCAGCAGCTGATCGATGCTGCGGCCCAGTTGCTCGGGCTTCTCGGGATCGTGGCTCACCCAGAGGCTCTGGCCGACCTGGAACCTCGGTAGGTGGGTGGCTGCCTGGATCTGGCACTCCATCTCGCCAGCCTGCGGGGAAGTGAAGCGCACGATCACCAAAGGGTCTAGGACGGTCATGCCGCGCAGGGTGAACTTTCGAGACTCGTGCCGGACGATCACACCCTGGACGATCAGCCCCTTGCTGCGCAGTCGCAGAAACCGCACGAGGAAAAACACCCAGAGGGCCATCAACCCCAGGCCCAGGTAGAGGACGATGTACAGCTCTCTGTTCATGGTCCTCTCCGTGCGAAGTGGCTCCTCGGAGCGTAGCTCACCGCTTCTCAGGCCGGGAGTCGTTGCTGGGCGATGGCCCTGACCCCTTGGGGGGATATTGTCCATCCCATGGGGATCGACTGTTCCTACCAGGCTCTTCCGGACCCATGTGAACCGCTGGCACGGGCAATCCGGGATCCCGAGTTCGGGGAAGCCTTCAGCGCGGTGAGTGGGAGGCTGGAGGCCGCCGAAGGGATGGCTTGGGGCGGCGTCTGGGCCGAGTGTGCACAGGCATGGCGGGAACTGTGCGCCAAGCACCCGGGGCTGGAGCAGCGCAGGTGCTCCGTGGACCGCCGCTGGGACAAGCTCCACTACCTGTTGTCCGAGGAGCGGCGGCACGGCCGCTTTGACGCGGACGATTGGGGGACACACGCCATTCTCGGTGCCAGCCGCTTGGCCAATCATCTCACCGGAGGGCAGGGGATTCACCTGCGCTACTCACCCCCGGCAGTCGTCCGAGCCATTGCGGAGCACTTGCGCTCCATCACGGAAGGTGAGCTGCGACGGGTTTGGGAGCCCTCTCGGATGGAGGAGCTTGCCGTCTACAAGTTCCGAGCGGACCGTACCGATGAGCAGGAGTGGGACTGGGTGGTCGAGGACTTCCAAGGCCTGCAAACCTTCTATGGCCGGGTCGCAAGCCTTGGGGAAGGCGTGCTGGTGAAGCGCGATTAGCGAGGCCCCATGGGGCAGGCCTGGATGTCCGTTGCTGTGCGATAACGCTGCTTTCTGGACCGTCCCCGCTGGGATGGCGCTAGGGTGCAGTGCGTCATGGCACGTACCCGTTCCGCAGACCGAGCACTCCGCCGAGATGTCCGTGTCCTGGGCCGCCTGCTCGGAGAGGTCATCATTGAGCAGGAGGGGCAGGAGCTCTTCGAACTCGAAGAGCAAGTCCGCAACCTCTCCATCCGGCGCCGCCGAGGCCCCAAGGAGGGCCGCCAGTCCGCGGCCTCTGAGCTCACCGCGCTCCTGAAGAAACTCCCGCTGGAGCAGGCCGAACCCGTGCTTCGCGCCTTCTCCGTCTACTTCCAGCTCGTCAACCTCGCCGAGCAGCACCACCGCATCCGCCGCTTCCGCGCCCATGCCAGCGACACGCAGGCACTGCCCCAGCGCGGCTCGCTCGAGGCCGCCTTCCTCACGCTCCGTGACGCTGGCATCTCCAAGGAGCGCGTGCGTCAGACCCTGCTCTCGCTCCAGTTCACCCTGACGCTCACCGCGCACCCCACCCAGGCCGCGCGGCGCACGCTGCTGGAGAAGCTCTACCGCATCCAGCGGGCGCTCGAAGAGCGGGACCGCTGCTCGCTGACGCCCCAGGAGTTCGCCGACAACGTCGAGTCCGTGCGCGAGGAGGTCACCGCCCTCTGGCAGTCGGACGAGCTGCGGCGCATGCGCCCCACCGTGGGTGACGAGGTAAAGAACGTCCTCTGGTACGTGGAGGAGGTGCTCGCCGACCAGCTCGCACGCCTGCCGGAGATCATCTCCTGGGCCTTCGAGCGCGCCTATGGCGAGCCGCTCGGCCCCATTCCCACGCCCGTGCGGTTGCACTCGTGGGTAGGCGGGGACATGGACGGCAACCCGCTCGTGACGCCTGAGGTGCTTGAGGACACCCTGCGCGCCCACCGCGCCCGCGGCCTGCGCATGCTGCTGCGCGACGTGGAGGCGCTCGGCGTGTCCCTGTCCCAGTCGGATCTGCACGCCCCCACGCCCGAGGAACTGCGCCTCTCGCTTGAGCGGGATGGGGCGGAGCTGCCCGAAGTGGCCCGACGCCAGGGGCCACGCACCGCGGGCGAGCCGTGGCGGCGCAAGCTGCGCTTCATGGAGGCCCGGCTCCAGCTCGCGCTCCGGTACGTCGAGGGGCAACGCGCAGGGCGCACCGAGCCCATGTCCCCCGTGGCCTACCGCTCGCCCGCCGCGTTCTTGAAGGATCTGGAGCTCATCGAGCGCACGCTCGATGAGGTGAAAGCCCAGCGTGCTGGCGTGAGGCAGGTGCGCCGCGTGATGGACCGCGTCCACTCCATGGGCTTCCACCTGGCCGAGCTCGAGTTCCGCGTCCCTGCCGAGGACGCCATCAGCGCCAATGCTTCGCTGTCCGGAGGGCCAGCTCCCTCCGAGGGCGGTGCCCGACTGCTCGGAGTGTTGGATCGCGTCCGCGAGGCCCAGGCGGAGTCCGGTGAGGTGGCGTGCCGCACGTTCATCCTCTCCATGGCCAGCACCGCGGAGGATGTGCTCGCGGCGTTCCGCTGTGCTCGCCACGCGGGCCTGTGGGACGCGGAGCGCGGCTGCGCCACCGTGGACATTGTCCCGTTGTTCGAGCAGCTCGGCGCTCTGAATGACGGGCCGAAGGTGCTGAAGACCCTCTTCGCAGACCCCACCTACCGCCGCCATGTGCAGGCCCGAGGTGTGCAGGAGGTGATGGTGGGCTACAGCGACTCGGGTAAGGAGGTGGGGCTGCTGGCCGCCGCCGCCGCGCTCCACCGCGCCCAGGTGGCGCTCACCCAGGTGGCGAAGGAGGAGGGCATCCCGCTGCGCCTCTTCCACGGCCGCGGCGAGTCCGTGGCCCGGGGCGGCGGTCCCGCCCAGCAGGCCATCCTCGCGCTGCCCAGAGGGAGCCTCGCGGGTGGCTACAAGGCGACGGAGCAGGGCGAGGCGCTGGACCACAAGTACGCACGTCCCGAGCTGGCCCGCCGCACACTGGAGCTGGCGCTGGGCGGCGTGCTGCTCCACGTGATGGATGCCCAGCCCCGGCCCGCGCCGGAGGACGAGGCCGTCTTCCGCGAGGCCTTCGACACGCTGGCGGAGACAGGCCGGCGCGAGTACCGCAGCCTCGTGTGGGAGGACTCTCGCTTCGTCGAGTTCTTCACCGCCGTCACGCCGGTGGAGGAGATCTCCGCGCTGCCCATCGGCTCGCGCCCGAGCAAGCGCAAGGCCGGAGGGCTGGAATCCCTGCGTGCCATCCCCTGGGTGTTCGCGTGGACGCAGAACCGCGCCATTCTTCCGGGGTGGTACGGCGTGGGCTCGGCGCTGGAGGCCTTCGCGGCCCAGCCGGACGGACTGGTGCTGCTCAAGCGCATGTACCTCCAGTGGCCATTCTTCCGCATGGTCATCGACAACGTGACGATGGTGCTGGCCAAGAGCGACATCACCATCGCCTCGCGCTACGCGACGCTGGCTCCCGAGTCCACGCGCGAGCTCTGGCAGCGCATTCGCGCCGAGCACGCGCGCACCCGGCGCTGGGTGAAGCGCCTCACCGGAGAGAAGCGGTTGCTGGACCACAACCCCCAGCTCCAGCGCTCCATCTCCCTGCGCAACCCCTACGTGGACCCCATGTCCTTCCTCCAGGTGGAGCTGCTCCGCCGCAAGCGCGAGGGCCACCAGGACGTGGACCGGCCGCTCCTCCTCACTCTCAACGGCATCGCCGCCGGTATGCGCAACACCGGCTGAGCGCCGCAATGGCCCGCTGCCGGTGAAAGATTCCAAAGAGGCGGACCCGGGCAGTTCCCCCGGTGCTCGGAACTTCCGGACAATCGAGAAAGGCTGCGTTCACCGAGGGAAAGTGTGCGGAGCAGGCCTCTTGAACAGGGGCCGGGAGACAGTCGACACTTACTGCGCTCGGGGGATGGGCACGGGCCAGTCAGGCCCTAGGGTCAGGTTGTCATTGGATTCGCAGCTGCTCTTGGGAGTCCCAGGTCATCATGAACAGCAACTCCGCTGATGTGAGATCCACGGGGCAAGATGACCTCGCGAACCGCCGGACCGAAGAGCGGGTCCCGGCCCGGTTCGAGGTGCACTTCAACGACACGCAGGAGGCCGCCAAGGCCCTGCGGGCCTACTCACTGAATGTCTCGGCCGGTGGGCTGTGCCTGCGAACCCGGCGCGCCTACGACGTGGGCTCGCCCGTCCGCATGGACATGGTCGTCGAGGGCCAGGCCTTCCAGCTCCAGGGCGTCATCGCCTGGGTCCGGGATGAGTCCGAGGCCATCGGCGTTCGCTTCACGGACATCAGCGAGAAGGATCGCTCCCGGCTCCAGAGCGTCATCGACAGCCTCAAGCGCTGATTCGAGGGCCCCAGCCGTTGGGGCTCACGAGCCCGCGTGGCGGAACACCATGCAGTCCGCCACGAAGCCGCAGGCCTCGTAGAAGCGCCCCGTTTCAGTCCCCGTGTCCTGGCGGGCCGCCAGCTCCAGCCGCTTCACACTCAGCACCCGCGCCCGCTCGATGGCGTGCAGCAGCAGCGCTCGGCCCACGCCTCGGCGCCGCCACGGCTCCGTCACCACCAGCTCGTCCACGGTGGCAATGCGTCCGCGCAGCCGCAGCTGCGGACGGTGCGAGAGGCTCAGCATGCCCACGGGCCGGTCCTGAAGATCGCAGGCCACGTAGATCTCGATCTCCGGATGGCTGGTGACCCAGTGGACCGTCTGCGTGTCCGAGCCCTCCGTGTAGCCCAGCTCTCGCAGGAGCGTGGAGAGTGCCTCCACATCTCCGCGGCGGGCTTTGCGGATCCGGAACGCGGCGGGAGTCGCGGGAGTGGGCGAGGGCGTCGAGTTCTTGGCGATAGGGCTGGACACGGCCCAGGGAGTCTAACGAAAGGGCCGCCTCTCCTCCAACCCTAGGAGCGGCGGCCCGAAGATTTACACCGATGTGGGAGAGCCTACGGCTGCTCGGAGGCCAGCTTCTGGATGGCCTCGGTGATGTCCGCCTGCTGGGGAACGGAGGCCATCTCCAGGGTGTCGGCCAGGCCGATGCCGGGCACGAACTTGCCGGCCAGCAGCCGAGGGGGCGCCAGCAGCTTGTAGAAGAGCTCCTCCACGGTGCGGCGCATCAGGTGCTCTCCGAAGTTCGTCACCTCGGTGTCCTCGTTCACGAACAGCACGCGGCCCGTCTTCTCGATGGAGCCCTTGATCAGCTCCCAGTCGTACGGCCACAGCGTGCGCAGGTCGATGACCTCGGCGCTCACGCCCTGCTCGCGCAGGGTGTCGGCCGCCTTGGCGCACAGGGGCAGGGTGCGGCCGTAGCTGACCACCGTCACCTGATCGCCCTGGCGCACCACCTTGCCCTGGCCGATGGGCACCACGTACGGCTGCAGCGCGGGCCACTGCGCCTTCCACGCCGAGCGGTCTCCCAGCGGCGCGTCGATCATCTTCGACAGCTGCTTGTCGTCGTCCGGCTCGCCGGGGATGCGCTCCTCGCCCTTCACGCGCAGCAGCGCCTTGGGCTCCAGGTACATGACGGGGTTGAGGTCCTGGCAGGCCGCGAGCATCAGCCCGTACGCGTCCAGCGGGTTGGACGGGATGACGATCTTCCAGCCCGGGATGTGGGTGGCCGTCGCGTCGAACGAGTGCGAGTGGTAGATGGACCCGCGGATGCCGCTGCCCACCGGCGTCTTCACCACCATGGGCAGGTTCCAGTCGCCATTGCTCGACCAGAGCGTGTTGCCCGCGATCTTCAGCAGATCGATGGTGTTGTAGATGTAGTCGGCGAACTGGATCTCCGCGACGGGGCGCTGGCCCGCCATCGCGAGGCCAATCGCCGTGCCGATGATGCCGCGCTCATCCAGCGGCGAGTTCCACGCGTTCTTCAGACCCTGCGTGGCGGTGAAGACGCCACCGAGCGGCGGGCCCACGTCCTCACCGAAGATGTCCATGACACCGAGGTTCTCCTCGGCGTAGTGCAGGGCCATACGGACTGCCTGTGCCATGTTGGCCATGGTTACTTCTTCTCCGCGTAGATGTGGTTCCAGATGGTCTCGGGGCCCGGCAGCGGCTCGTCGCGCACCTGGCGGGCGGCGGCGGCCAGCTCCTCGGTGTAGCGGTTGCGCAGGGTGTCCATCTGCTCGCGCGTCAGGATGCCCTCCTTCTCCAGCTTCACCTCGAACTCCTTGAGGCAGTCCACCTCGTTGGTCACGAAGTTGGCGCCCGAGGCGGACGAGTGCCCGTACAGCCGGGACACCAGGGACTCGATCATGTACGGCTTGCGCTCGGTGCGTACGTAGTCCATCGCCTCCTTGATCTCGCGATAGGACTCGATCGGATCGTTGCCGTTGATCGTCTTGCTGCGGATGTTGAAGGCCCGCGCCCGGTCAGCGATGCGCGTCTCGCCGTGCTGCCCGTCGGACGTGGTGGAGATGCCCCACTTGTTGTTGGTGACGATGATGAGGATGGGCAGCGGGTTGGCGGGGCGGCTGCTCCACACCAGGCACGAGGCGAAATCGCCCTCGGCCGTGCCCGCGTCACCGCCGGTGACGATGGTGATGCCGTCGCCGCCGTGGCGCTTCTGGGCCATGGCCGTGCCCGGCGCGATGGAGTACTGCACCTCGATGGGCGAGGACACCGGGGCGATGTTCCACTCCTTCTTGGAGAAGTGGCCCGCGAAGTTGCGGCCGCCCGAGTACGGATCCGAGGCCGTGTTCTTCATCTGCCGCAGCGCCCCGATGGGCTCCTCGCCCATGGCCAGCAGCGTGCCGGACTGGCGGTAGTGCGCGTGCAGGTAGTCGTAGTCCAGGCCCTGGCCCTTCTTCATCAGCAGGCCGAGTGGGACGTTGAACGCCTCCTCGCCGGGGCCACCGATCCAGAAATAGCCGTGGCCCTGCTTGTACATCTGGATGAGGCGCTCCTCGAGCACGCGCGTCTTCACCATCAAGTCGTGGATCCGGACGAGCAGCTCGCGATCGAGCGTAAGAGATGCGGACGCGTCTTCGCGGTTGATCAAGCGGGGTCGTGACACGCGGGGGGTCCTGAGAAAGGTGGGGAGGCCCCTATACCCCAACCGCTCCGGGTCGACTCAAGCCTCCCAAGACGGCAGATGTCCGCCAGTCTGGAAATGCCCCGCACGTGGCGCGGTGCGGCAATCAGCCGGTCTTCTCGCAGTCATGCGCGCGGCGCGCGAGCCGAGGTACGGCCTTGACGCAGCTCGCGGGCCCGGGTGGCGAGCGCGGACTGTCCGGCGGCCTCGGCGCGAGTGGCGATGAGCTGCAGGGTCTCGTCTCCCAGGTGCGCCGCGCCCGGGCTGGCGAGCAGCTGGCTCAACTCCGGGTAGCGCTTCGCCTCCAGCAGCGCGGTGGCGAGCGCATGGCCCGTCTGCGACGTGGCCGCCTCGGCGAAGGCGGTCCGCAGCGACGGGAGGGCCAGCTCCGGCAGACCGTTGCCCAGCAGCCACTCGCCCATGAACTGGGAGCCGAGGGGGAGTTCGGAGAGCTCCGGCTCGGGGTGGGAGGCTCGCTGGGGCGCTGGCGGAGGCGGAGGCGGAGGCGCAGACGTGCGCCGCGAGGTACCCGGGCGTGGACGCAGCTGCGCGAGAAATCCTTCGATGCTGGCGGAGGCCTCGTGCGAGTCGACGGTGGGGCGCTGGCGCTGGGAGGCGTGCCGGATCTTCCGCATGTAGCCCCGCTCCACCCACGCCCGGAGGAACGGCTCCAGGTTCAGCACGCCGAGCACGAGCGCGAAGCCTCCCAGCCAGTAATTTCTCCAGACAATGGCGAGCACCAGGCCCGTCACCGCTGTTGCGAGCGAGATGCCGCGAATGAGCCACTCGTAGCGGTTGCCGCCGCGGTGACGGATCACTGCCGCCAGGGCGTGGCCTCCATCCAAAGGAAGGATCGGCATCAAGTTGAGGATGCCCCAGCCGAAGTTCGCCCAGAGGAGCGCGCCCACGGCGTAGCCCACGAGCCCGCCTGCCTGCCCCACAGGCGTGAAGCGCTGGAGCGCCAGCACCGCGCCCCCCAGGAGGAAGCCCGCCCCGGGCCCGGCCAGCGACAGCCACAGATCCTGCCGGTGGGTGAGGGTCCGGCCCCCTGTGCTCGAGGTCGTCCCCCCCAGCCCGTGCAGGGAGATGCTCGCGCCGTGGCCGAAGCGCCGGAACGCCAGTGCGTGGCCCAGCTCGTGGATCAGCACCGAGAGAAAGACGACACCGCACCACACCGCCAGGCGCCCAGGGGTCCACCACCCGGTGATACCGGCGGCCAATGCGGTGAGGAGGAAGAGCGGGTGGACCTGGACGGGGAAGCCGACCACCCTGAAGCGTAGGGTCATGGTGGAACTGGTAGACTCATCCTAATCCGCGTGGCGGCTGGCTGCAGGCAGGGGGGGCAGGGGCTCGCACTCTCGCAGAAGTAAGCTACAGTCCCGCCACTTCTACCGACAGCCCGCGTTTTCTACGCGGCCCCGTAGACAGGTGTGCCCTTGGCTAACAAGACGACCTCGCGCCTCAGTGCTGTACCTGAAGACGCCTCGCAGACCTCGATTCCGGCTGCCCGTGAAGGGACCTTCACCGGGGCCAACCCGATCGAGCCGACTTCCTCCCATCAATCCATCCAGTTCACCAGCACCACGATGGCGACGCCGGTCGCGGGAGAGATGACGGGCACCATCGTCGCGCCGCTCGAGGCCGGCGAGCTGCCGGATGTGGCCTCCATCAAGGGCATGCGGCTGGATCAGATCCTGCTGATGTCCACGGGCCTGTTGGTGATCCTCATCGTGGGAATGATCGCCACGCTGTCCTTCATCTCCACGCGCAACCAGTTCGAGGAGACCGCCGAGCAGTTCACCCGGCAGGTGCAGACGCAGGCCCAGGAGCTCGGTCAGACCGTGAGCCAGGCCCTGGCGGTCACCTCCACCACGGCGGTGCGCGACAACGACTACGGATTCTTCCGGGACGTGACGAAGTCCATCGTCAAGTCCAACAAGAACATCCTCCGCGTCCAGATCTACGACGCGAACGGCACGTTGATGGGCAGCTCCAACGATGAGCAGGTCACCAAGCCCTTCGACGGACGATCCGCGGTCCAGGGCGCAGGCACGGCCTTCTTCAACAACCAGCCTGTGTTCGAGTTCCAGGAGAAGCTCGACTACGGCTCGCAGGTGGGCAGCGGGCTCATCGTCATCAGCTACTCGCAGGCCGCCCTCGAGGAGCAGATCAAGCTGCTGGTGGACAGCAAGAGCGAGGCGCTGAGCAAGACGCTGATCATCTCCCTGGTCCTCGGTCTCGGCTTCATGGTGTTTGCCAGTGTGCTGGTGGCCATCCAGAGCCACCGCGTGACCCGGC
Organism: Hyalangium minutum; assembly: GCF_000737315.1. Lineage (GTDB taxonomy): Bacteria > Myxococcota > Myxococcia > Myxococcales > Myxococcaceae > Hyalangium > Hyalangium minutum. The sequence continues at coordinate 67,307 of NZ_JMCB01000034.1, read as the reverse complement.
CGCTCGGCGTGCTCACGAGGAAGGTGATGCAGCTGGCCGCGGGCGATCTCAACGCGCGCAGCACCGGGCAGGCCTCCGGCGCGGGCCGTGAGGTGCGCACCCTGGGCGTGGTGTTCAACCACATGGCCGAGCGCATCAAGGTCCTGCTCGAGGACGTGCGCGTCAAGGCGCAGTTGGAGCGCGAGATGTCGCTGGCGCGCACGGTTCAGGAGACGCTGTCTCCGGGCCGCGAGGCGCTGCAGGTGGGCCCGCTGCGCATCGCTGGCGTGGTGGTGACGGCGGATGCGTGCGGTGGTGACTGGTGGTTCCGCGCGCCGCTGGATGAGCAGCGCGTGGCCATTGGCATCGGCGACGTGACGGGCCACGGCCTCTCCACGGCGCTGGTGGCCACGAGCGCGACCAGCGGGTTCGCCTCGGCCATGACGATGCGCGAGCCGGATCAGCTCAACTCCCAGGTGCTCATCAGCGCGCTCAACATCACCCTGGCCCACCTGGGCCGCGGCGAGTACCAGATGTCCAGCGCGCTCGCGGTCATCGACACGCAGACGGGCTTCATCGACTACGCGGCCGGTGGCCACCCGGCGGCCTGCGTCTACAACCGTGTGGCCGGCCAGTTCGCCTCGCTGCCCGCGCGCGGCCCGCTGCTGGGCGCCTCGGTGGCGTCGCAGTACTCGTCGCGCCAGGCGCAGCTGCGCCCCGGTGACATCGTCGTCTGGTTCTCGGACGGCCTCACCGAGGCCCGCGATGCCGCCGGCAAGCTCTACGGCAACCAGCGCCTGAGCGCCACCGTGCAGGCCAACTCCCAGCAGTCGGCCGAGGGTCTGCGCGATGCCATCCTCGCGGACGTGCGCGCCTTCAGCGCCGGCCAGCCCCAGCGCGATGACATCACCGTCGTCGTCGCCGAGTTCAGCCCTGCCTCCTAGCCCTTGAACCCCATGAGACGCCTCTCTCGAACCGCAGTGCGCCGCCTCGTCGCGGCGCTCGTTGTTGCCAACGCGTTCGTTGGCACGCCGGCCCTGGCCCAGTACCGGCCGCCGCCGCTCACGGAGTCCCAGCGGATGGTGCAGGAGGGGGACGCCGCCCAGGTCTCCGCCAGCGCCGCCGTCACCTCGGGCAACAAGAAGGACGCCGAGGAGAAGTACCGCAAGGCGCTCCAGCTCTATGAGCAGGCGCTCGCCACGGACCCCACGAACCTGGGGGCCGCCGCCGGGCTGGGCACCGTGGCCAACACGCTGCAGGACCACGCCCGCGTGGTGGAGAAGCTGCAGCCGGTGCTGACGGCCAACCCCACCGAGCTGGCCGTGGCCTACCCGCTGGCCGTGGCGTACTTCAAGCTGCGCCGCTACCCGGAGGCCATCCCGCTGCTGGAGCAGGTGTCCACCTCGGACAAGCCCGACTACCTCATCGTCAGCTACTACCTGGGCACCTACTACCTCTATGAGCAGCGAGGGGACCTGGCCATCGCCAAGCTCCAGCGCTACCTGGCGCAGCGCCCAGAGAAGCTGGCGGCCAACGACTTCCAGATCCATGAGCTCATCGGCAAGGCGCACCTGATTCGCAAGGACGCGGCCTCGGCGCGCGCCTCGTTCCAGAAGGCGCAGACGGGCCGGCCGGAGTCGGCCTCGGTGCAGATGGGCATGGCCGCCGTGCTGGAGATGGAGGGCAAGCCCAAGGAGGCGCAGGCGCTGGTGCAGGGCCTGGTCACCAAGTTCCCCCAGGCCCCCGAGCCCAAGGAGCGCCTCGGGCGCATGCTGCTGAACGCCGGCGATGTGCAGGGCGCGGAGACGCAGGCGGTGGCCCTGGTGAAGCTGGGCAGCACCCCCGCGGCCCACCTGCTGCTGGGTGACGTGCGGCTGGCGCAGAAGAAGTCCACCGAGGCTGAGGCCGAGTTCCGCAAGGTGCTCCAGCTGGCCCCTGGCCTGGTGCCCGCGCAGATCGCCGTGGGCAAGGCGCTGCAGGCGCAGGGCCGCAACGAGGAGGCCATCCGCTACCTGGAGGCCGCGGTGCAGGCCGGCGGCAACAACCTGGAACTTTGGGCCTCGCTGGGCTCCGTGAACCGCCGCGCTGGCAACTTCCAGCGCGCCGTCGAGGTGCACCGGCGCGTGGTGGAGCTCGCCCCCCGGCAGCCGCTCGGCTACAACCTGCTGGGCGCGGACCACTTCGCCACGGGCCAGTGGGACCAGGCCATCGAGGACTACACCAACGCGCTCAACGTGGCCCCGGGCAACCCGACGGCCACCCGGTGGCTGGCCCGCTCGCTGGCGCACCGCGCTCAGGGCCGCGCGCAGACGAACCGGCTGGATGATGCCGTGCGCGATCTGCGCCGTGCGTTTGACCTGGAGCGCAGCGCTCCCATGGCCCGCCGCCTGGGCGCCGCGCTGCTGCAGAAGCGGGACTTCGCCGGGGCGCGCATGGTGCTGGAGCAGGGCGTGACGCTGCAGGGCGCCACCTGGCGCGAGCACTGGCTGCTGGGCTACGCCCGCCACGGTGCTGGGGACGCTCAGAAGTCGCTCGAGTCCTTCGAGCAGGCCGGAAAGCTGACGGAGAAGCCCGCGGAGATGGAGGACGTGTCCGTGGGCGCCGCGCTCGCCGAGGTGGAGCTGGGGCGGGTGAACGAGGCCGTGGAGCGGCTCTCGCAGCAGGTCAACTCGACGACGGCCCGCGAGCTGGCGCAGGCCAACCTGCCGCTGCTGCAGTTGCGCCGCGCGCTGGACAGCCTGGAGAGGGGCGACGCCGCATCGGCGCAGCGGGACGTGGAGCTGGCGGAGAAGTTCCCGCTGGCCAAGCAGCCGGAGCTGGCCAAGCTGGCCGCCTTCACCCGCTCGCTGGTGTACGCGGAGGACAAGCGCTTTGGGGACGCGACGGCGGCGCTGAAGAAGGCGTTCACCCCGACGCCCCGCTGGGCCGCGGCCAACACCCGTGCGCTCACCGAGGCCTATCTCCTCTACCGCAAGGAGCAGGTGCCCCAAGCGCGCAAGATGCTGGCCGTGGCCTCCAAGAAGCCCTCGCCCTGGCAGGCCAAGTGGATCGCCTCGCTCTCGTACTCGCTCAACCGGCTCGAGGGTGAGCGCGCGTACACCGCGGGCAACTTCAAGCTGGCGGAGAAGTCCTTCAAGGCCGCGCTCGCCACCGAGCCGGACAACGCCACCCTCCAGCACAACCTGGCCTGCGTGGCGTACCGCCAGGGCAAGATGGCTGCCGCCGTGACCGAGTGGCGCAAGCTGGAGGCCTCCGTCTCCACGGCCACGCTCAACCTGGGCATCGACGCCCAGGAGCGCCGCAACGACATCCCCGACGCGGTGGCGTCCTACCGGCGCTACCTGTCCTCGAGTGGTGGCCCGCGCATGGCCGTCGTGAAGGAGTGGAAGGATCGCCTCGAATCTCTCTATGACTTGAGGGGCGGCGCGTCCGACACCGACTCCAACACCAACGAGGCCACCGCCACGGAGACCCTGCCATGAAGACCGCACGCTTGTTGATCGGGCTCCTGCTGGTGTGTGCCTTTGCACCCTCCGCGTGGGCCCAGAAGAAGACCACCCTGGGCGTCTTCCTGCCCACCAGCCTGGCGGATGGCCAGGAGCGCTTCCAGTTCGCCGAGAAGCTGGCGGCGCAGCTCGGCACCTCGCTGGGGGACACCGTGGCGGCCAAGAGCTTCGGCCGCTACGAGGACTTCTCCAAGGCCATTTCCGACGGAAGCCTGGACTTCGCCGTGGTGGACGGCTGGGCCGCGGTACAGCTGGGCTCCAAGGCCACCCCGGTGGCGTTCGCCGCGCTCTCGGGGGACACCGCGCAGCGCTGGGCCGTCATCTCCTACGGTAAGGGCGCCGTGAAGGATCTGTCCGGCAAGCGGCTGGCGATCGCCAAGGGTGCGGGGCCCTCGGATCCGAAGTTCGTCTCCAACGTCATCTTCGCGGGCGACCTGGACGCGCAGAAGCACTTCAAGCTGGTGTCCGTGCCCAACGTGGAGTCCGCGCTGAAGATGCTCGAGGCCAAGGGTGCCGAGGCCGCGCTCGTCCCGCTGTCGCACGCGCCCAAGGACGCCAAGGTGCTCTACCGCAGCGCCAAGGTCCCCGGCGCGGTGCTGGTGACGCTGCACGGTGAGGATCTGGAGGAGAGCCTGCCGAAGTTGGGGGCCGTGGCGCCCTTCAGCGCCTTCGTGAAGATGCAGTCCAAGGACTTCGAGGACTTCCGCAAGCTCGTCCAGCAGGGCCCGCCGCGCCGCCAGCCCGTCATCGTCGACTCGCCCACACTGCGGGTGGACACGGACGCGCTCGTCACCTCCGGCGAGCTCAACCCGGTGCTGCCCAACTTCACCACGGCGATGGACGTCTCCGACGAGCAGCCGGACGACTGACATGGGACCGTGACAGAGCAGGGGCAGGGCTCGGGCGGTGATCCGCCCGTTCAGGTAGGATGAGTCAAGTGTTCCCCCTACCCATCAGGTGGAGGTGGAGGGGGAATCCAAAGGGTGGGGTCGCGGCGTGGGCCCGCGGCGGGGCCTCCTCGCGCCGCGTCATCTGGTCCGGCGGGGGGGTAGGGGATGCGGCTCCCGGGCAGGTTTGGTCCTGCACTTGGCTCACATCAATGCAGTAGGGTAACTTGAATCTGACAGTTCGGGCGTTTGAGCCAGACTCTGGGTTGGAGGGGGCTCCAACGCTCTCCACTAGCGGACGTGAGAATGATGCACTCGACTGGAATGAGTTGGTCGCGCCGTGTCGCGGCCATGGTCCTCTCTGGGCAGCGCCAGACGCGCGGCCTGCTGCGCCTCTCACTCGCCCTCTGCCTCGCTGTGGGGCTGGGGTCGGGTGCTGCCGAGGCGCAGGCTCCGGCCAAGCCGCCGAAGGCTGCCGCGGGAGACGCCAAGGCCAAGGCCAAGGCCAAGGCTGGCAAGGGCCTGAAGAAGGGCAAGAACACGCCCGCCACCGCGGCGCCCACGACGGCGCCCTCGTCCACGTCCACGCCATCTCCGTTCGATGCGCCGCCCGTGGACGATCCGACGGTGACCCCGCCGACGCCGGAGGAGCCTCCCGCTTCCTCCAGCAGCAGCCACTCCATCAGCCCGGTGGTGCCCGAGCCCGCTCCTGAGCCCACTCCGTCCTCGGTGTCCGCGCCCGCTCCGTCCTCCCTGTCGGGCTCGCCCGCGCTGCCTGCTCAGGGCGGCGTGGCCGCTCCGGCCCCCACGTCCACCCCCTCCAACATCCCGAACTCCGCGCCGTTCGCTGGTCCCGAGGGCAACCGTCCGCTCCCGCCCCCGTCCAGCATGGCGGGCGTGGGCCTGGATGATCCGCTCTCCTCTGGCCCGAACTCCATCGAGTCGGCGGTGAACCAGCTCCTGAGCGAGGCGGTGGTGACCACCGCAGGTAAGCGCAACCAGAAGCTGCAGGATGTTCCGCTGACGGTGGCGTGGATCCCCGCCGAGGAGCTGGAGGGCACCGGCGCCTTCTCGCTCTGCGAGGCCATCCAGTACTTCCCTGGCCTCGAGTGCCGCCGCGGCGCCATGCGCAAGGTGGCGGTGAGCGCGCGCGGCCTGGGCTCCAACTACCTCTCCAACCGCCTGCTGCTGCTCAAGGACGGCCGCCCGCTGACGGATCCCTGGACGGGCCAGTTCTACGCGGATGAGACGACCCCGCTGACCAACCTCAAGCAGGTGGAAGTCATCCGTGGCCCTGGGTCCGCGCTGTACGGCTCCAACGCCTTCAGCGGCGTGATCAACCTCATCGAGCGCCAGCCCTCGGACCTCATCCAGGAGGGCCGCGACTTCGGTGTGGACGGCCGCATCCTGGCGGGCCAGGACAACACCTTCCGCGTGCAGTCCACGGCGGCCGGCCGCATGGGCCCCGTCGAGGCGCTGGCCAGCTACTACGGCTTCACCTCGGACGGCCCGCAGCTGTTCAACGACGCGCGCGTCAACCGCGTGGACACCAACGAGGACTCGCTGGTCCACCAGGTGAGCGGCAAGGTGAAGGTGAAGAACTTCTCGCTGGACGCGGACTACACCAACGCCAACCTCGGCCGCCCGGGTGGCCAGCAGATCTCCACCGTGGGCAACTGCGGCCGCTGCCACTACACCCCGGACGACAACGAGCACGTGGAGAACCTGAACGCCTCCGCCCAGTTCGACTCCCAGGTGACGGACAACGTGCGCGTGTTTGGCCAGGGCTACGCGTTCTTCAAGCGCCGCAAGATCGACCTGAAGAACATGGTCACCGAGGAGCTGCAGCCCACGCTCGGCAAGCGCCGCCGCTTCGGCGGTGAGGTGCGCGCCCTGCTCACGCTGGAGAAGTTCAACGTCACCTTCGGTGGCGACATCAAGGACGACCTGGTCAACAACCAGAACATCCTGCCGGGGCTGACCCTGGACGACACGAAGGAGACGATCATCGGCGGCTTCGTGGATGCCGAGTTCCGTCCGATGAGCAAGCTGGTGCTCAGCGCTGGCGCCCGCTACGACCGGTACCAGATCCCGGAGAAGGTGTGGGCCGTGAGCGAGGACAAGGGCCAGCTGTCGCCCCGCGCCTCCATCGTGTTCCACGCGACGGATGATCTCACGCTGCGCACCAACTACGGCCGCGCCTTCCGCGCGCCCACACTGGCGGAGCTCGCCATCAACCAGCAGATGTACGCGGCCACGCTGCTCGGCGCCTCCGACCTGCGCGCCGAGACGCTGGACACCTACGAGCTGGCGGTGGACTTCTGGCCCTTCCAGCGCCGGGTGCGCCTGACGGCCACGGGCTTCTACAACCGCGCGCAGAACTTCATCAACCAGACGCTGATGTTCGGCTCCACCTCGCAGTTCCGGAACATCGGCGACGCGCGCGTGGTGGGTGCGGAGCTCGAGGCGGCCGCGCAGATCCCCTCCATCAACTCCTCGTTCGACGTGGCCTACCAGTTCCTGGATGCGGAGTCGGTGCCTTACGGCGAGGACGTGAAGAGCGCGCAGCTGGACTACGCGCCGCAGCACCGCCTGTACGCTCGCGCCCGGACCAACATTGGCAAGGTGGGCTTCGTGGAGCTGTACGGCCTGTACGTGGGCTCGCGCTTCGACCCGGGCTTCATCGTGGAGGAGACGGGCTCGGTGGAGCGCGTGAAGCTGCCGGGCTACGTTACCGCCAGCGCCCGCGTGGGCGTGAACGTCAACGAGGGCGTGTCCGTGTCGCTGCTGGGCACCAACCTGTTCGACTCGAAGTACGAGGAGTCTCACGGCTTCCCGGCGCCGCCGCGCGGCGTCTTCAGCGAAGTCAAGCTCCGCTACTAGGCCCCCTTGAGACCCGCCTCCCACCTGGGGGCCGACCCCGGCCTCCTGTTGATCGCAGACCCCTCGCTCGCGCCCACAGTGCTCGAGCAGGTAGCCCCCACCCTGGCGAGGGGTGGGGTCTCCCTGTTCTCCGGCACCGAGGATGCGAGTGGGCCAAGCTCCGCCGTGCGCCGTCGGCTCGTGCTGTACGACGGCAAGTTACTGCCCTCGCATGCGGATCTGCTCCGGAGGGATCCGCCCGCGCTGCTGCTGGCCACGCGGGAGCCGGAGAGCGGGCCCACCGAGTGGGAAGCGCAGCTGCTAGGGGCCGTGCTGCGGGGCGGCTCCCTGGTCCCTCCGGGGCTGGCCGTGGCCCGGCAGAAGCTGCGGCGGATGAAGGATGTGCAGCACGCCTCGGACGCCGCCAGCATGGTGGTGCAGGAGGCCGGAGGTTCGAAGGTGGCCAGCCAGCTCGCGGCGGACGTGCTCCACGAGCTGGCAGTCAATGCCCTGCTGGACGCGCCTGTGGACGCGCAGGGGCAAGCGAAGTACGCCCACCGGCGCACCGAAGTGCACGAGGTGGATGCCGGGGATGCTTGCGAGCTGGGCTTGGCGGTGGACGGCTCGCGCATCTACCTGGAGGCGGTGGATCGGTTCGGGCGGTTGACGACCGGGCCCTTCGCCCGGGCGCTGGATTCTTACGGGGGGCGTGTGCAGGTCAATTCTGAAGGGGGTGGGGCGGGGCTGGGGCTGAGGCGGATGATCGAGCACAGCGATGTCATCGCTGTGCGCGTTCTCCGAGGGCGTGAGTCGCGCGTGCTGTGCGCGGTGGATCTCGGGGATGCGCGCCGTCGCGCAGGGTTCCCCAAGTCGCTGCTGTTCTGTACGGAATGAGGGTAGGGCCGGTGGAGAACCAGGGTTCTAACGCACACATCAGCCGGAGCCGCGTGGGCAACATCACCCACGTGAAGATCTCCGGCGTCATTGACGAGACGTTCCCGCTCACGTCCGCCAGCCCGGACCTCACCGGGATCGTCATCCTCGATCTCGGCGCCGTGGACCGCATCAGCTCGTTTGGCGTGCGGAAGTGGATCGAGTTCGTCTCCAGGCTGCCGCAGGGCGCCATCAGCATGTACGTGGTCTACGCGCCGCCGGTGGTGGTGGACCAGCTGAACATGGTGGAGGGCTTCGCGGGTGTCTCGCGCGTGCTTACGGTGCTGGCGCCGTACACGTGCAAGACGTGCAGCGAGGATCGGCTGCGCGCCGTCAACCTGATGGACGAGGCGCAGATCATATCCGAGAACCGCGCCCCCGAGCACAACTGCCCCGTCTGCTCCAACCCGCTGGAGTTCGCGGATCTGCCCAGCGAGTTCTTCGGCTACATGCGCCGGCAGAACCTGAGCTCCGTGGATCCGGTGGTGATGCGCTACCTGCGCCTGACCGTCGCCGCCGAGCCTCTGGATTTGCCCCAGACGCTGAAGGTGGTGCAGGACGACATGACGTACGTCACCCTGGCCAGCGTCATCCGGGGTGATCTCAACGTGCGCCGCCTGGCCTCGGGCCTGGAGGGCCGCGTCGCGTTCGACTTCTCGCACGTCGCCAAGGTGGAACTGGAGGGCGTGCTCAAGCTGGAGCAGGTGCTGGAGACGTCCGCCAAGGGCGCCCACGTGGTGCTGTGCCGGGTGCCGCCCTCGGTGCTCTCGCCGCTGGCCAAGTCCGGCAAGCCGCTGCCGGCGAAGATTCACTCGCTCTGGTTGCCGTACGAGTGCCAGAACTGCGGCCAGTTGCACCACCAGCGCCAGCACGCCGCCTCGTTCCTGCAGCTGCTCAAGCAGAACGAGGGCCAGGAGCGCCCCTGCGTGGTGTGCGGCGGGGCCTCGCGCCTGGCCTCCATTCCCAACCTGCCTCAGTTCCTGGCGCGCGTGCCGCTGACGGACAGGCCGCACGAGGACATCGAGGCGCTCGAGTCCAAGGCCATCACCCAGTTCCTCTTTGGCCAGGCCAACGCGGAGCCCCAGCAGGGCAACGCGGGCAACACGGACATCAGCGGCAACCACAGCGGCAGCAAGCTGCAGATCATCCGCCGGCTGGGCCAGGGCGGTATGGCCGAAGTGTTTCTCGCCAAGCAGGTCGGCGTGAAGGGCTTCGAGAAGTTCCTGGTGATGAAGAAGATTCTCCAGCAGTTCGCGGAGAATCCCGAGTTCGTGGACATGCTCTTCGCCGAGGCCCGGGCGAACGCACGTCTCACGCACCCCAACGTCGTGCAGACGTTCGACGTGGGCGTCACTGATGGCGTGGCGTACATCCTCATGGAGTACGTCCGCGGCCCGGACCTGAAGCGGCTGATGAACGAGCTGCGCCGCAAGGGCCTGGCGCTGCCCATGGAGCACGCGCTGCGCATCGTCGCGGAGACGTCGGCGGGCCTTCACTACGCCCACAGCTACGTGGACCCGGCCGGTAACGCGCACCCCGTGGTGCACCGCGACGTCAGCCCGCACAACATCCTCATCTCGCTCGACGGCGCGGTGAAGCTCAGCGACTTCGGCATCGCCAAGGTGCAGGGCGAGGATCACACCCAGGCCGGCGTGCTCAAGGGGAAGATCTCGTACATCTCCCCGGAGGCCGCCGCGGGCCGCCCGCTGGACGCGCGCAACGACGTGTTCGCGCTGGGCGTGGTGCTCTTCGAGCTGCTCACCGGCCAGCTACCGTTCCGCCGCGATCACGACGCGGCCACGCTCAACGCCATCGTCCGCGAGCCGGCCCCCGTGCCCTCGCAGCTCAAGCCGAGCATTCCCCAGGACGTGTCGGATCTGATCCTCCGCGCCCTGGTGAAGGATCCGTCGCGGCGCACGCCTTCGGCGGCGGCGATGCGCGAGGAGATCGAGGCGGTGATGGCGCACCACCGGCTCAATTCCTCGCCGGCCGCGGTGGCGCAGTTCTTCAAGGATACGCTGGCGGACCGGCTGTCCGAGTACGCGCCCGCAGGCGCCTCCACCTCGTCCGGCTCTGGCTCGCACCCGCGGTTGAACGCCGGCGGCACCGGCGATCTGGAGAGTCCGAGCAATACGCGCTCCTCGGCGCGGCTGGCGGGCGCGGCCTCCGGCTCGGGGACAGGCTCAGGCTCGCGTCCCAACCTGACGGGCTCTCGCCCCGGTACGGGCTCCGGTCCTGTTGCCACGCCGAACCCCAAGTCCGGCAGTGGCCCTCGGCCGATTCCCACCGCGGCGACGCAGCCTCCCGCCGAGGCCGCCAGCGCCGAGGCCGCCGAGCAGGCTCGGATGAGGCAGGCGGCCGGCCAGCAGGCGCGTCCCAGCACGAGCTCGAGGCCCGCTTTGGGCGCGGTGCCGCAGGCTCCCTCTTCCGGCTCCACGCGCTCCGGCATTCGCCAGATGCCCACGGCTCAGGGCGCTCCGGCTCAAGTCATGGCGCAGGGCAACACCGCTCCCGTGGCGGCCGTGGCCCCGTCTCAGACGGGGCAGCGGCCCTCCGTGGTGGGCACTCCGGCCGTTGCGGTCGCCACGGCGCCGGTGTCCCGTCCTAGCACCCAGGTGGCGGCGCATGCGCCCGCCCCGCGTCCCAGTGTGCCCGCCCCCAACCAGGCTCCGTCCCGGACGGCCATGCCGGCGGTGCCCTCGCCAGCCCCCATTCCCAACCCCATCCCGGTCGCGGCCACAACCACGCCTGCTTCCGTGCAGCCGGAGGTGGCCGAGCCGAGCTCATCGAAGACGTGGATCCTCGTGGCCGTGGGCGCCGTGCTGCTGGCCATCGTGGGCTTCATCGCCATGCGCGTCATGAGCTCGGGTGACGGCATCCAGGTCATCAACCTTGCGCCGGGCGAGAAGCTCTACATCGGCGGGCTCCAGGTGGACTCGAAGGCGCCGCGCGTGGAGAAGCCGGGCGCACTGCTCGTCTCCACCGCCATGGACGGCAAGCTGCGCCGCTTCGGGCGCACCGAGCGCCGGGATCGCATCGATGTGCGCACCATCCCCGAGGCGCTGCCGCAGCCGGGCAGCACGGGGACGCTGAGCCTCGTGGGCAACATCAAGGGCTGCACCATCAAGATCGGGGAGAACGTGCTCCCGGAGAGCAGCGCGAAGACGTCCATCGAGGCCGGCAAGGAGCTGCCGGTCATCATCACGTGCCCGGGGGGTGACGGACTGGCTGTGTCGGTGATGGCGGTACCGGGCCAGGAAGTCGAGCTGGATCCCTGGCCGAAGAAGTAACGGCGGGCGTGGGGGAGGGGCCGCTTCGGGCTCCTCCCGCTCTCGCGCCACCGTGCCTCAGTCGTGCGAGCCGACGTGTTGGTCGCCGTGGCTGGGGCAGATCCAGTGGAACGCGCAGGAGCACGGCACGGCACGGGCCCTGGAGCAGCACCGCCCGCCGAAGTGTGCCTCGAGCACGGCAGGCACCTCCTCGGAAGAAGGCAGGGAGCGGAGCCACGTGGCGCGCCAGCTCAGCCGTCCTCGAAGCTGCTTGAAGGCGAGCTGGCCGGAGCGAGCCGGGAGGTTCTCGCAGCAGCCCTCCATCATGCAGTTGGGGCAGAGTGAGCGCTCGCAGTGCGCGCACCAGTCGAAGATCTCATAGGCCTTGCCGCGCCTCGCGCAGCCCGCGCACAGATCGAACATCTCGGAACCTCCAGGCTTCCTCGCGCAAGGTAGGGGGCTGGTCCGACATGGTGGGCGGTGACGCGGCGCACGGGTAGGGCGCGCTCCGCGCAGCCTTTTTGCTCGGGTGGCTCGGGAACAGGGTGGATTCTCGGAGTGTCTCAAGGCTCAGGCGCCCTGGGGGGTCGGCCGAAATACTGGAATCCGAGGCACTGCCTCCCTACATGGGAAGGATCATGTTCCAGCGCAGAAAGATCATCGGCGTGATGGGCTCGGGGCGAGACGAGTTCCGCGAGAGGGTGGTGCCGCTGGCGCGGTGGATCGCCGAGCACGGCTACGATCTGCTCACGGGGGCAGGCGAGGGCGTCATGCGCGTGGCGGCCGAGGCCTTCGTGGCTGTGCCGGGGCGCCACGGGCTCTCCATTGGCATCATCCCCGGCGAGGTGGTGGACGGGGTGTACAAGGCACCCCTGGGCTACCCCAACCCGAACATCGAGCTGCCCGTGCTCACCCACCTGCCGCTGCGCGGAGTCCGGGGCCAGGAGCCCATGAGCCGCAACCACGTGAACGTGCTCACCGCCCATGGGCTCGTCTTCCTGCCCGGCGGTCCGGGCACGCTCTCCGAGGCCTCCCTGGCGCAGAGCTACCGCAAGCCCGCCATTCTCTTTGGACCTGAACGAGAATTCAGGAGATTCCCGGAGGAGCTCGAGCGGACGGACTCGCTGGAGCGCGTCTGCGAATGGCTGCTGGCCACGGTCCGCTGAGCCGCTGCGCGCAAACCTCACAGGTCGTCCGAGCGGCTCCTCTGGTATGCTGGGTGGCGAACACTCCCTCCAGGGACTACCGCACGCGAATGAAGCGGCCTCTGGGGCGTTGCCTTCGCCATGATCAACCCCGACTACCCGTTGGCCAGCTGGTACCTCGTGATCGCCACGACGTTCTTCGTGGTGGTCATCGCCCTACCGCTGCTCTTTGCTCCGCTGACGTGGGCGAAGTGGTTCGGATGGAAGATCCCAGAGGGCAACAAGGATCTGACGGTGTACTTCGGGCGGTGCCTGGGCGCGGCGGCGCTCTCCATGCTCTTCGCCGTGGCGCATGGAATCCCCGATCCCAAGAGCCACCACATCCTGTTCGACATGGTGTCGCTCGTCTCCGGGCTGATGATCATCATCCATGTGTGGGGAGCCATCCGCAAAACGCAGCCGCTCTCGGAGACCATCGAGATCGCCGTATGGGCGGTGGCGTTCGTGTTCGCGGTGTGGATTCGCTTCTCGGTGCTGTCCTGAGCCATGTCCCTGGGTGCTGAGTGGCTCATGAGGAGCGCTTCTTGAACGATCGCAACGAGCGGATGACGCTGGCGGCGCTCGCTCCGTACGTCCCAGCGGCGATCGTGCGCAAGCTGGCGCAGCTGGGCGAGGCCCCGCTGCCTCCGGTGGAGTCCGCGCGCGGCGCCAGCCTGCTGCTGGACATCGCCGGCTTCACCCCGATCGTCGTCTCGCTGGGCAACGAGGGGCCGCGGGGCATCGACGCGCTCCAGCGCCTGCTCTCCAACTGCTTCACGGAGATGATCGAGGGCATCCGCGACTACGGCGGGGACATCTACCAGTTCGCCGGAGACTCGGTGTTGGCGCTCTTCGAGCCGGATCGCGGAGAGACAGACGGGGATGTGGTGCGGCGCGCGGCGATCTGCGGCGCGCACGTGCAGCGGAAGCTGGCCCGCTTCAGCCGCGTGGAGGTGCTGGGCCAGCGCTTCACCGTGTCCTCGCGCATTGGCGTGGGCTTTGGCGAGTGCCACCGCATCGTCCTCGGAGAGCCGGACCAGTGGCTGCAGCCGGGGCTCGTGGGCCAGCCGCTGGAGCAGGCGGTGGCCGCGGAGAAGAAGGCCTCCGGCGGAGAGGTGGTGCTCAGTCCCCAGGCCGCCGCGCTGCTGCCCGACGGCAGCCCTGGTGAGTCCCGGGATGGGTTCTGGCGGTTCCTGGCGCCGGGCAACCTCACCGCGCCACCTCAGCGGGCGCTGCCGGTGGGCGGGGCCCGGGCACTGGGGCAGTGCTCGCTGCTGCTGCACCCGGAGCTGCTGCGCAAGGTGATGACCTCGCACGAGGGCTTCAAGGGTGACTTCCGCGACATCACCTGCGTCTTCGTGCGGGTGAAGAGCCGGCATGAGCACTCGCAGGCCGAGGTGTTCGTGAACGAGCTGAACGGCTTCTTCACGTTCGCCCAGCGCGAGAGCACCGCCCACCGGGGCGTGCTGCTGATGCCGGACTTCACGGACAAGGGCAACGTCCTCTACTTCGTCTTCGGCGCGCCCACGGCGCAGCAGAACAAGGAGTCCCTGGCCTGCCACTTCGCCTCGAAGCTGTTGCAGGGGCAGGGGGAGTTTCCCTCCATCGAAGAGCTGCGGATCGGCATCGCCACGGGCCCGGCGTACTGGGGCGAAATGGGCGCGCCGTCGCGCAAGGGCTACTGGGCGCTGGGCGAGGTGGTGAACACCGCGGCGCGGCTGATGGCCCACTTGAAGGAGCCGGGCATTCAGATCGAGGCCAGCACCCAGCGCAAGGTGCTGCACGAGTTCTCCCTGGAGCACGTGGAGGACGCCAAGCTCAAGGGCATCTCTCGCGTGGTGCCCATCTACCGGGTGCAGTCGCGGCAGGTGCGCAGCCTGCTGGTGAAGGGGCAAGGCGAGATTGTCGGGCGCCGCAGGGAGCTGGCACTGCTGCGCGAGGCGATGGAGGAGTCCATCGCCGGCAGTGGCCGGGTGAGCATCATCTCGGGAGAGGCGGGCATCGGAAAGTCGCGCCTGTCCAGCCGGCTGGTGGAAGAGGCGGAGGCACACGGTGCGCTGACGCTGTACGGCATCTGCTACTCGTACGAGACGTTCACCCCGTTCTTCCCGTGGAAGGAGGTGCTGGTCCAGTTGTTCCAGCTCCACGAGGGGAACAATGCCCAGGAGCGCCTGGAGCGCATCCGCACCGTCTTCGAGGGCCTGGAGGATGTGGGGCTGGAGTGGGTGCCGGTGCTGGCCAACATCATGGGCCTGGCGGTGGCGGAGGATGAGCGTACGGCGTCCATGGACGCGCGCCAGAAGAACCAGCAGGTCTTCCACATCATCCACCGGCTGCTGGAGAAGCTGACCGAGGCCATGCCGGTGCTCCTCTTCTTCGAGGATCTGCACTGGGCCGATCAGATCTCCCTGGACCTGATCGAGTACGTGGCGGCGCGGAGCAGCTCGCTGCGGCTGGCGATGCTGGTGACGATGCGGCCAGGTGATGCGCTGAAGGATCTGCAGGTTCCGGGCGGCGTGCTCCGGGTGGACCTGACGCAGCTGGATGAGGAGGACACACGCGCGCTGCTGCGCCTGCACCTGAGGCTGAACCCACCGAACCCGGCCCTCGAGAACCTGATGATCACCAAGGTCCAGGGCAACCCGTTCTTCATCGAGTCGCTGGTGGGCGGGCTGGTGGAGGAGGGGCACCTGGAGGAGACGACCGGGGGCGGGCGGGTGCTGCGCCGCAGTCTGCAGAGCCTGCGCATCCCGGACTCCATCCAGGACGTGGTGCTCAACCGCATCGACTTGCTGCCGGAGCTGGAGAAGCTCATCGTCAAGGTGGCCTCCGTCATCGGCCGCATCTTCTCGCTGGATGCCGTGCACGCGCTGCTGCCGGAGGGGATCGCGCTGGAGGAGGCGAAGCGGGCCATGGCGCAGCTGACGAGCCTGGGCATGGTGCTGCTGGAGATGGAGGAGCCGTACACCTGCCTCTTCAAGCACATCGTCATCCGTGACGTGGCGTACAACACGCTGATGGTGTCTGCGCGCGAGCAGCTGCACCGGCGCCTGGCGCGCTTCCTGGAGAAGCGCGCGGCGGACACCGCGGTGAAGCCCGCGGGCATCCTCGCGTACCACTACATGGCGGGGAACGACGAGGCCAAGGGGCTGGAGTACACGCTCATGGCCGCGCGCGCCGCCAAGCGCCAGTACGCCAACGAAGAAGCCATCCACCACTACAACCGCGTGCTGGAGGTGCTCTCCCACTCGGAGACGCTGGATCAGCACGTGGTGCTGGAGGACACGCGCCAGGTGATGTTGGAGCTGGCGCAGACGCTGCTGCAGGCGGGCAACTACGCGGCCGCCATCCAGATGTTCGAGCAGCGGCTGGCGGAGGAGGACGCGGCGGAGGTGCGCGCGGACATCCACGTGGGCCTGGGCCGCGCCTTCCAGGAGAAGGGCGAGTCCGGCCGCGCCATCCAGGAGCTGGAGCGCGCGCTGAACCTGATGGGGCGTACGACGCCGAGGACCATGGTGGGGCTGGTGGCGCGCACGGCCCTCAACCTGGGCGTCCACCTGGTGAGCCTCGTCTTCCCGTGGATCCTGCGGCCCGTGCCGGCGCACCAGCGGGCGCTCTTCCTCAAGCAGCTCAGCACGCTCTACTCCCTGGGCCGCATCTACTACTTCGTGGACCTGTCCAAGCTCATCTGGGCCACGCTGGCGGCCATCAACATGGCGCAGCGGGCCCGCACGGACTGGGGGCTCAGCCAGGCCGGCTCGTACTACGGCACGGTGCTGTTCGGCGCGGGGCTGCTCAAGCGCTCGGTGCGGTACCTGGAGGAGGCCCGGGACTTCGGCCGCCGCTCGCAGGATGCGGTGGCGGAGGGCATTGCGCTGGGCCGCCTGGGCTTCAGCGCCATCTTCCTCAACGAGCAGGACAAGGCCGGCAAGCTGGGCGTGGAAGCCATCGACATGCTGCGCCAGGTGGGCGAGCGGTGGGAGGTGCAGACCGCGATGATGGTGGTGGCCACCAGCCACTTCCTCGCCTCGCGCTTCGAGGTGGCGGAGAAGTACTACCGCGAGATGGGCGAGATGGGCGTAGAGCTCAATGCGCTGATGCACCAGGGCTGGTCCCATGCCTGGGTGCCCATGTGCCGCTACCTGCGCGGGGACGGCGACGTAGCGCAGCTGTGCGAGGAGCTGGAGAAGGGGCTGCGCATCAGCATCGAGGTGGATGACCTGGCCAACCAGTGCGCGGCGCTCAACCACCTGGCCAACGTGTACGTGCGCGAGCACCGCGTGGAGGACGCGGCGCGGGTGGCCGTGCAGGCCTTCGACACGGTGTGGAAGTACCAGGTGCTGGTGCCCTTCCTGCAGATCGGCCTGGTGGACGCGGCCGAGGCGGCGCTCTTCGCGCTGGAGAACGGGGCTACGTCGGTGCCTCGCTCGAAGCTGCAGCGGATCGTCCGGCTGGGCTGCTTCAAGGCGCGGGCGCTGTCGCGCATCTACCCATATATGAAGGGCCCGGCGCTTCGGGTGACGGCCCGCTTCCTGCGGCTGCGCAAGGGCATGGCCGCCGCCGAGCCCGTGTTCCTCCAGGCCATCGAGGTGCTCGAGAAGGCGCCCAACCGGTGGGAGCTGGGTGTGGCGTGCTACGACGCGGCGGTGGCTCTGCCGCACCGGCGCGCCGCGCTGCTGGCGCGTGCGCGCGAGGTGTTCACCGCCATTGGCGCCAAGGCCGAGCTGCGGCGCGTGCAGCGGCTGGAGGCGGATGGCACGCCCCAGCTCCCGCCGCCCGCCGCCGCGCTGCCCGCCTCGACGGCTGCCTCAACTGAGGCGCTGCGGCTCTAGTCCCAGCTTCGCCATCTGCTCCGCGTCCCAGGCCTCGATGGAATCCAGGCCGGCGATGTAGCGGCGCTCCGGGTTCTTCACGGGGTTGCGGATGCTGAGGATCTCCGGCCCGGAGAAGAGTATCCCGCTCCTGTAGCGCGGCAGGTTGCTCATGAGCAGCTTGGAGCTGTAGTGCCGCAGCAGGTTGGGGAAGGAGCCCAGCTGCTTGCACAGCCGAACGAAGTGCTCGGCCGCCTCCGAGGGGTGCAGGTTCTTCGGGCGGTGGCACAGCGTGTAGCCGTCATAGTCCCGGCTGATGGTGCCGGGCAGCAGCCGGCCCTCGGACTGGACCTGGCGGTAGAACGGCGTCTCCGGGTACGGGCAGACGATGCCCAGGAAGGTGATGGAGAAGTGCTTCAGGTCCGCCAGGTACTGGGGGACCTTCTCCAGGTACTCGTTGGTGTCGCCGTCCGAGCCCACCAGCAGCCCGAACGACAGGATGATGCCGTTGGAGAAGGCGCGGCGGATGACGGCGTCCACGTCGGACAGCTTGTTCTGGCCCTTGTTCATGGCCTTGATGGAGTCAGGGTTGAGCGACTCCAGGCCCGTGTAGATGTAGCGGCACCCGGCCTGGGCCATGAGCTTCACCAGGGACTCGTCCTTGAGGATGTTGAAGGTGAGCGAGCAACCCCAGTTCTTCTTCAGGGGGATGAGCGCCTCGCACAGCTCGCGCAGGTACTTGGGCGAGCCTCCCAGGTTGTTGTCCACGAACCCGAAGAAGTTGTCGATCAGCCCGAAGAAGTTCTTGTTGAAGGCCATCTTCGTGCGGATCTCGTCGATGACGTCCGCGACGGGGCGGTAGCGGTACTTCTCGTGGCCGGTGAGCACGCAGAAGTTGCAGGTGAAGGGGCAGCCGCGCGATGCCTCGATGCTCGACATGCGCATGGGGCTGAGCTTGAAGTCGAGCAGCTCGTACCGCTGCGGCTTGATGGCGGCCGGGCCAAGCGAGGGCAGGGCGTAGCGCCGCTTCAGCTGGCCCTTCTCGAAGTCCTCGATGACGGCGGGGACGTTGGCCTCGGGCTCGCCGATGACGACGGCGTCGAAGTACTTCTCCACGTCATCGGCGAAGTGCCCGGCGTGCCGCCCGCCCGCCACGGTGGTGATTCCGCGCTGGCGGAACAGCGTGGAGAGCACCTTGGTGTGCTCGTAGTACGAGTGCAGGTAGGAGAAGAAGACGAGGTCCCAGTGGCGATCCAGCGGGATGTCCACCTCCTTCTCGTTGAAGATCTCCACCTCTACATGCGGGGGGCAGATGCCGGCGATCAGCTCCGGCACCGACGACTGCATGATCGAGTACTCCTTGACGCGCTTCCGGGTGGGGTGGGTGTATGTGGCGATGATCGCGATACGCATGGTGTGACTGAAAGACTGCCACACCGTTGGAAAAAGGACAGAACGTGAGGAGACCTCTCACGGTGAGTCACGGGTCACGAGCTCAGAGGGAGGGGGTCGGGCCGCCCTGCAGGTGCCTCTGGTAGCGCTCCTCGAGCGTGGAGAAGTAGCCGCGCTGCTCCCAGAGGGCGGCGGCGAGCCGGTCGGCCAGGGAGGCGACCTCGGCCTCCTCGCCCTTCTCGGGGACGCGGGGCTGGCCGAGCAAGGGGTTCATGATGGCCTTGGTGGCCTCGGAGAGCAGCAGCTTGGAGCTGGCAAAGAGCCGGGACAGGAGCTGGTTGATGGGGCGGGAGTCCTGCTCCTTGCAGGCAGCGAGGATGGCGTCATGGACGCGGAGCGGAGCGTCTCCGTCGAGGGTGAGCGCGGTGAGATCGCCCCGGGTGAGCGCGTGCTGGAGCAGGTAGCCGTGGTGCAGGGAGTAGGAGGCCATGTCCACGCAGTCCTTCACCCACAAGAGGATGAAGGCCTTGCGGAAGACCTTCTTGAGGGGCAGGAGCGCCAGGCCCTTGAAGAGGTTGATCACCCGGCCGCCGAGGGTGATGGAGTTCTGCGAGCCGGCGAGGACGGAGACCGCCTTGGCGGGGGTGGGGAGGCTGTGGTCCTGGAGGACGGCGCGGACCATGCGCTCGCGCACCTGGCGGAGGGCGTAGTCATCCAGGAAGGGGATGGGGATGAGGGGGGCAAGGCCTGAGGCGACGGCGTGGAACGCCACGCGCCCCAGCTGTGGGGGCGGGGCGTTGGAGAAACGCGGGCTCTGCTCGGTCATTGTCCCCTTCATATACCGCTCAACGGTTCTCGCGTCTTTGGGCTCTCTGGCTCTGGGCGAGGTGGTACAAGCCCCCATGTGAAGGAACCGACGACGCCACCCGACAGCAGCTTCGATTCATTGGGGCTCATCCCACCCCTCCTCGAGTCCATTCGAGCCCTCGGCTATGAGGAGCCCTCGCCGATCCAACGCGCGGCGCTTCCGCCGTTGCTGGCGGGCAAGGATCTGCTGGGCATCGCGGCGACGGGGACCGGGAAGACGGCGGCCTTTGCCCTGCCGTTGTTGCAGAAGATCGAGCCTGGATCTCGGGCGCCGTTCACGACGTCCGCGCTGGTGTTGGTGCCCACGCGCGAGCTGGCCATGCAGGTGGCCGAGGCCATCCATCGCTATGGCCAGAAGCTCGGCGTGACGGTGCTCCCGCTGTACGGGGGGCAGGTGATTGGGCAGCAGTTGAGGGTGCTCAAGCGCGGCGTGGACGTGGTGGTGGCGACGCCGGGACGGGCGCTCGATCACTTGCAGCGCAAGACACTGAAGTTGGACGACGTGCAGGTGGTGGTGCTGGACGAGGCGGACGAGATGCTCGACATGGGCTTCGCGGAGGATCTCGAGGCGATCCTGTCCGCGACGCCCGAGGAGCGGCAGACGGCGCTCTTCTCCGCGACGCTGCCCACGCGTATCGCGGCCATTGCGGAGCGGCACCTGCGCGAGCCGGTGCGCGTGAAGATCGCCAAGGAGAAGGTGCAGCAGGGCGAGCTGCCGCGGGTGCGGCAGACGGCGTATATCGTCACGAGGGCCTTCAAGGTGGCCACGCTGTGCCGGGTGCTGGATGTGGAGTCGCCCACGGCGGCCATCGTGTTCTGCCGGACGCGGACCGAGGTGGATGAACTCTCGGTGTCGCTCAATGGCCGAGGCTGGCGAGCGCTGGCGCTGCATGGCGGCATGAGCCAGGAGCAGCGCGATCGGGTCATCAAGCAGCTGAAGACGCACGCGGCGGATCTGCTGGTGGCGACGGATGTGGCGGCACGGGGCCTGGACATTCCGAGGCTGTCGCACGTGGTGAACTTCGACGTGCCCAACGCGCCGGAGGCCTATGTGCACCGGATTGGGCGCACGGGCCGGGCGGGGCGCGAGGGAGTGGCGATCACGCTCGTGGAGCCCAAGGAGCACCGGTTGCTGCGCAACCTGGAGAAGCTGACGGGTCAGCGCATCGAAGTGGCGGCGGTGCCCACGGTGGCGGATCTCCGAGCGCGACACCTGGAGCTGACCCGGGCCTCGCTGAGAGAGGTGCTGGTGGCGGGCGGGTTGGATCCGTTCCGGAGGGTGGCGGAGGAACTGGCGGCAGAGTTCGATGTGATGGACGTGGCGGCAGCTGCGGTGAAGTTCATCCAGGAGAACCGCGACGACGGCAAGGCGGCGGGCGAAGAGGAGATTCCAGTTGTCGCCCCGCCCTCCGAGAAGCGTCCGCGCTCCGAGCGGCCCGAGGGGAAGGCACCTGCTGAAAGGCCAGGGAAGGGCAAGGGGCCTGGGGGACGTCCTGGGCGAGAGGAGCGGGAGCCTCGAGGGCCCGCGCAGCGGTCTGACTGGGACATCACGCGGCTCTACATCGGCGCGGGCCGGAATGCGGGCATGCGCCCTGCGGATCTGGTGGGTGCCATCGCAGGCGAAGCGGGCCTGGAGTCCTCACGGATCGGAGCGATCCAGATCGCTGACGCCTTCTCCCTGGTGGAGGTGCCGGAGCCAGACGCTGAACGGATCATCACAGCGCTGCGCCACGCGACGCTCCGGGGCAGGAAGGTCCCTGTCCGCCGGGATCGGGGCTGATCCCTGGCTCTACCGCGGATTCCCTGATGTCCCGCGCGCCTGCATCTGGCGCGCGGCCTGAAGCGTATTCGCGAGCAGCATGGTGATGGTCATCGGGCCCACGCCACCGGGTACGGGGGTGATGGCCTCGGCCTTCTCGCTGACGGCGGCGTAGTCGACGTCGCCGACCATGCGGTAGCCGCGGGGGGAGCTGTCATCGGGAACCCGGTTCTGGCCCACGTCGATGACCACGACACCGGGCTTCACCATGTCAGCGGTGATGAGGTTCTGCTTGCCCACGGCGACGATGAGGATGTCCGCCTGCCGGGTGAACGAGGCGAGGTCCTGCGTGTGCCGGTGCGTGAGGGTGACGGTGGCGTCGGGGCCGGGAGCCATGAGCAGCGAGGCCAAAGGCTTGCTGACGATGAGGCTGCGCCCGACGATGACCGCGTGCTTGCCCCGGGTGGGAATGTTCTCTCGGCGGATCATCTCCATGATGCCGGCGGGGGTGCAGGGCACGAACGCGCGAGGGTCGCCGACGAAGGCCAGCCCGGCGTTGAGGGGATGGAAGCCGTCGACGTCCTTGTCCGGGTGGATGTGCTCCAGCACGGCCTTGTAGGGCAGGTGAGCCGGGAGCGGGAGCTGCACCAGGATGCCGTGCACCGAGGAGTCTGCGTTGAGGCGGTCGATGACCGCGAACAGCTCCTGCGTGGAGACGTTCTCCGGCAGGTTCAGCGTCTGGCCTCGCATCCCGAGGGCCTCGCACGCCTTGGTCTTGCTGGACACATAGGCTTGGCTCGCGGGGTTGTTGCCCACCAGCACCACGGACAGCCCGGGAGTGATCCCAGCGGCCTTGAGCGCCGCCACCTCCTGGGCCATCTGCTCCCGCATCACCCGGCTGATCTCGGTCCCGTCGATAATCCGCGCCATGCGCTGGCTCCTTACGCCAAATCCCAGGAGCTGCGGGCGAGAAATTCCTAACGATGAGGCCCGCCAGCACTACGCGTGGCCGAGCGCGTCCGGGATCTTCATTCGGGTCGCTCGGCGGGCGGGTATGAGCGCGGCGATGACGGCCAGCAGACACAGGGTGACCGCGCTGCGCACGTAGAGCCCAGGCGTGATGGCGATGCTCAGCGGGATGGCCTCCGCGAGCAGCCCTCCTTTGTAGGTGATGCCTGCCCGGTTCACGAACGTCGCGAGCACGACGGTGACGAGGATTCCGCCCACCGAGGCTGCGAGCGCCAGCAGCCCGCCCTCCAAACCGAACAGCACGAGAATGTGCCGCCGCAGGAAGCCCAGGCTCCTCAAGGTGCCGATCTCTCGCGTGCGCTCGCTCACCGCCTTGTAGAGCGTGTTGAGGACCGACATTCCCGCGACGATCAGCACCACCAGCGCCACCAGCGTCCGGAAGACCGCGAGCACGCCCATCCCGCGCCGGAAGACCTCACCCAGCCGGTGTTCGCGCCAGCTCTTGGCCTGCAGCTCCAACCCCTTCTGCCGGGCCGCGGCCTGCAGCTGCTCCGCGAAGGCACCCGCCTGAGACGGGTCCGACAGCCGCACGCTGTACATCGTCACTCCCTTTGTATCCAGCAGCTGCTGGGCCAGCGGTAGGGGCATGATCGCGTACTTCGCCTCGAGCTCCTTCAAGGACACCGTGGCCAGACCCGCCACCTCGACGTCCAACGCGTTGAGCTGACCCGCGCCCGTCGTCGAGGAGATCTGGATCTTGCGCTTGCAGCTCACCGGCACCTCTCGAGGATCCTTCCCGGCCTGGACGCCTGGCTCTTCGGGGAGGCAGCCGAAGATCTGCCCGATGCTCCGGCCCAGCAGCACCGAGTCTGGCCCTGCATCCTGGAGCGGCTTGCCGGCCAGCGTGTTCCATGCCCAGCGAGGCCCGCGAGTGATGGCGCCCTCTGCCACGTCGTAGCCGAACCCGACGATCACCGCGGAGGTACGCCCGTTCGACGCCAGCCCCGAGAGGTTGAGGAACCGCACCCGCGCCTCCACCCCGCTGGCCTGCCTCAAATACCCTTCCAGGAAGGACTGCTCCGCGTCCCCCAGGAGGTACTTCCAGGGATCCGCCTTCGCTCCCTCCTCGGAGCCTGCCTTCTCGATGAGGACGTCTCCGAGCATGCCCCGCTTGGAGAAGCCATCGTCATAGAGGGCCCGCAGATCCGCCATGTATCCTTCGAACAGGCCGAGGGCGATCACCCCCACTGCGATGGACAGCATCGAGGCGAGGCTGTGCCGCCAGTTCTTGAGCACGTTACGGACGGCCATTTGGAGCAGGGGCTTCATCCTCGTCTCTCCCAGCCCGTCAGCGCACGAGCGACTGGACGTCGAAAAGGGTGGTCGGAAGATCCTCCATCCGGGGCGCGCTGTACTGGATCGTCGACACATTCTCCGGAACGGCGGCGTCCGTGATCGTCACCCGGCTGAGGAAGGGGACCTCCTGCGCGCCAGCCTTGAGCGTGTTCCCATACTCGAACGTGGCGCTCTTGAACACCTGTCCCTGGAGGGTGAGGAACTCCGCCTTGAGCGCCACCCGGCGACTCTTGGAGATCCAGTAGCGGATGCGATCGTAGGTGACGTTCTTCTCGTTCGCCTTCAGGTCGAGCAGCCAGGCGTCCTCGCCGCTCACGGCCTCTTCACCCGAGATCGTGCCCTGGTAGTCCCTGGAGTAGCTGGTGGTCGCGATGTCCCCATTGGACGCGGGGCCGGAGAGCTTCATCTTGCTCGAGATCAAGATGGGCTTCTTCAGCTTGGGCGTGGTGAACCACATCTCGCGATCCTTGAGGAGGATGACTTGCCCCTTCGCGTACGCGGGCGCGCTCATCTCCACCCGCGTGTCGAACTTGAGCGCCTTGACCGCCGCCGTGCGGGTGGACTTCTGCTGGTCCTCCACGGTTTCGATCGTCATGTCCCAGGTGACACCGCTCTCGAGCGCGCCACGGGAGCGATCCGCCGTCGTGAGCAGCTCCTGCGCGGTGGGCGCGGGCGCGGGCGCGGCGGGTGGAGCCTTGGGCGGAGGAGCCTTGGGGGCCCCCGCCAGCGCGGACAGGGCTGTGAGCAGGGTGGCGGTAGCGCAGGCTCTCCAGGCGGAGGTGCAACGAGTGGTCTGAGGCCTCATGGGCACAGATCTCCTTGGTCGCGCGCGGGTCACCCCGTCAACGCGGTGATCAGATGGGCGATGTTCTGGCGCGTCCGGCGCCGGGTGGCGATGACTGTGGCGATCAGGGAGAGCACTCCCAGGATCGCGGCGATTCCCAGGCAGAGCCCGGGGTTGGGTGTCAGCACGAGCTGCATCGAACCCGGTACCCCCGGTGGGGTGACGCGGACATCCCGCAGGTTGACGAGCGCCGCCGTCACCCCGGCCAAGACGAGCCCGCAGCCCACGCCCAGCGCGGTCAGTACCACCCCCTCGCGCACGAAGAGCCCTAGCAGCTGTGTCCGGGTGAACCCGAGCGAGCGCAGCGTTCCGATCTCCCGGGTTCGCTCGAGGATGCTGAGGGTCATCGAGTTGAGGATGGAGAGCGCTACCACCGCGAAGACGACGATGCCCAGGAAGCCCGCCATCACCCCCAGGAAGCCCACCGTGCCCATGTAGAACGGATTCACCGCCGGATCGGTGAAGGGGTGGACGGAGACATCCAGCCCCTTCGCTTGCAGCTTCGCCTGCAGCTCCGCCGCCCGGGCTGGGATGCGAGAGGCATCCCGGAGGAAGACCGCCACATAGGTCACCCGATCCGTGCCGTAGAGCTCTTGGAGGGCGCCCAGCGGCGCCACCACTGTGCTGTCCTCGGTCGTCGTCAGTCCCGTGGAGATGACGCCCACCATCTCTCCTTCCATGGCGGAGAACCCACCGGCGTCTCCCGAGCCCGCCAACTGCACGGTGGCCTCGGCGGCGATCTTCTTTGCGGCCTCGGGGGACTGGCAGTCACGGATGAGCGTGGTGGGGCCAGAAGCGGTCCCCTGGAGCTCATCCAGGACCTGCGGCTTGCCCAGGATCCGGGCGAGCCCCGCGCTGAGCTCCAGCGGATTGGCCACGCTGGAGTGGTTGGCGAGGTCCCCCCCTCGCAGCGGCTTGGACAGCTCGGGCGTGGTGGCGAGCACGTCCGAGTGGGTGCGGATGCGCCGCTCCAGCTCGGGATCCACGCCTCGGGCGGTGAAGGGGACGGACTTGCAGCCGTTGCCCACCATGCCTGTCCCCAGCAGGAAGGGGACGGACAGCTCCACGTTCGAGTCCGCCGCCAGCACCTCCGCGATGGCGGCCTGATCATCCGCCGAGAGGCTGTAGCGAACCGGCCGCACCTTGTGCAGCTCCAGCCCCTCCTTTCGGTAGATGGACAGGTGGCCCGAGTTCTGGAGGTAGATGGCCACCGTCCGCAGGTAGGCGTTCACGCTGAGGATGTAGCTGCTCAGCAGCACCATCCCGGCATAGCCCAGCGCGATGGCCATGCCCGTGGCCAGGTTCCGCCGCTGGTTGCGGCGCAGTCCTCGCAGCGCCAGCTTCCAGGCCCCCTTCATGGGCGCAGCGCTCCATCCTGCAGGTGGAGCGTCCGGGCCACGCGCACCATGAGCTTCTCGTCGTGCGTGGAGAAGAGGAAGGTCACCTTCCGCTTCTCGTTCAGCTCCAACATCAGATCGATGATCCGGTGCGCCGTCACCGAGTCCAGGTTGGCGGTGGGCTCGTCCGCGAGCACCAGCAGCGGCTGGGTGACCAGGGCTCGGGCAATGGCGACGCGCTGGCGCTGGCCCCCCGAGAGCTTGTCTGGCACCTGCTGGGCGAACTCCTCCAGTCCCACGTCCGCGATCGCCGCCTTGACGCGCTCTCGCCGCTCGGTGGGCGTGAGGTTCGGGTGGATGAGCAGCGGCAGCTCGATGTTCTCGTAGACGCTCAACACCGGGACCAGGTTGAACGACTGGAAGATGAAGCCGACCTTGTGGTTGCGCAGCCGGCTGCGCGCGTTGTCGTCCAGCTTGCCGACGTCCGTCCCATCGAAGAGGACGCTGCCCGAGTCCGGTTCATCGATGCACCCCACGAGGTGCAGCAAGGTGCTCTTGCCGGAGCCCGAGGGCCCCACGAGTGCGGTGAACTCACCCCGGTGAAGCTCCAGGTCCACGCCCCGCAGGGCCTGCACCCGGGTCTCCCCGAGCGCATAGCTCTTGTGCACCTGTTTCAACGAGACGATGGCGTCGACTGACATAGGTGGCAGCTCCGGCGTCACAGCGGGAGGTGGCTTACAGGCGTTTCATCATTCGAGCGTGCCGTGCACAGCCACGAGGTGAGTGGGCTGGGGCTCGGCGCTCTGAGACAGGCCCAGCTTGTCCGCGAGGTGCGGGGCCAGGGTCTCCAGTGTCGGGTACGTCCACACGAGCGTGGCCGAGAGCGTCAGGCCCAGCGTGGCCTCCAGGCGGTTGCGCAGCTCCAGGCCCATGAGCGAGTCGAAGCCCAGCGTCTTGAACGGCGTCTGCCGCTCGATGGAGGAGGACTCCAGGCGGAGGACCTGTGCGACCTGATCGCGGACCAGCCCCTCGAGCATCCCCAGCCGCTCCTTCGGGGCCGCCGCGCGCAGGGACTCCAGCGTCGCGCCGTCCGCGGTGGCCCGCCGGGTGCGCCGTGCCTCCCGTACGGACTCAGAGAAGCGCTTCGAGCTGGCAAGCTGCGGGTAGAACTCCACCCACTGACGCGCGTCCAGCGGGGTGACGGCCACCTGCGTCAAGCGGCTCTGCAGCAAGCCTGCCAGTGCTTCCAGGCCCGCCTCCGGAGAGATGGCCCCGAAGCCGCGCTTGCCCAGCCGCTCGCCGCGGTTCTCCTGCTGGGCCGCGAGTCCTACCTCTGAGAAGGCGCCCCAGTTGATGCTGAGGGCGGGCAGCCCCAGCGAGCGCCGGTGCCAGGCGAGCCCGTCCAGGAAGGCATTGGCCGCGCCGTAGTTGCTCTGCCCCGGCGAGCCCACGAGTGAGGCTGCCGAGGAGTAGAGAACGAAGAAGTCCAGGTCTCGCGTTAGCGTGTGCAGGTTCCATGCTCCCGCTGCCTTGGGGGCCATGACCCGGCGGAGCCGCTCCACTGTTTGCTGTGCCACGAAGCCGTCATCCAGGACACCCGCGGCGTGGATGACGCCACGCAGAGGTGCTCGCCTTCCGGCTTCGTTCAGGGCGTGTGAGAGCTGCGCCGGGTCCGCCACATCGGCCTGGACCACGGTGGCCTCCGCTCCCAGCTCCTTGAGCGCAGCGAGGGCTTCGTGCTGCTCTGGCGTTCGGGCGCCTCCACGGGCCACCAGCACCAGGTGGCGGGCGCCGCGGCCCACCAGCCAACGAGCCACCGACAACCCCAGGCCCCCCAGGCCTCCGGTGATGAGGTAGCTCGCGTCCTCGCGAATCCGGAGCTCGGTGCTCGCGGTGCCCAGCTCCGAGCAACGCGAGAAGCGGCCCCTATAGCGATCCGAGCCGCGCAGGAGGAGCTCCTCCTCGCCGTCCGGAGCCACCAGCTCGCGGGCCAGGGCATCGAGGACACCGGCGTCACTGGAGGGAGGCAGATCGATCCGGGCGAGCCCGAACGCATCCTGCTCGTAGGCCAGGCTGCGGGCCATGCCCCACAGCATCGTCTGTGCCGCCGGGACGGGGCCCTCGTCGCCGAGGCTCTGGGCTCCCCGCGTCACCACGGTGAGCCGCGGCGGATTGCGGAACGAGCTGGAGGCGAGTGCCTGCACGACGTGCAGCAGCCCTCCGCAGCCGCGCGCCTCCGCGTCCGCCAGCCAGGCGAGCCCCGTCTCCGTGGGCGGCTCGCAGTCCAGGCCCCAGAGGAAGACGACACCCCGCAGCGGGCCTCCTTCCTGGGCGGCAGCGAGGACCCGAGGGAAGTCTCCAGCGCTCTCCAGAGCCACCGTGTACGCGGTGTCGCTGAGCCGCTCGTAGCGCAGGCCGGGCGTGACCGTGACGCACGTCTCCCCCTGCGCGGTGAGCTTCGCCGCGAGCCCGGTAGTGACTCCGTGCCGGTCGGCGAACAGCAGCCAGCGTCCTGGCGAGGTGGGGGCCGAGGCGGTGCCCGGGACGCTCTGGCGCTCCCAGCGCTGCTCGAAGAGCCAGTCGGCCCACACGGGCTTGTTCCCGCCGCGTTGCAGGAAGGCTTCGCGGGAGGCGCGCTTCATGCGCAGCCCCTCGAGGTGCGCGATGGCTCGGCCATCCTCGGCGTAGAGACGGACATCTCCCGTCCACAGCTCTCCTCCCTGCTCGGGCCGGCAGGTCGCGTGGCACCACCAGGCGCCTTCGGGAGCCCCGTGGAACACGAGCCGCTCCAGCCCGAAGGGGACGAACGTCGTGGTCGAGCTGTCGGGCACCGCGGCGGCGAAGGCCTGGAAGACTGCATCCATCCGAGCGGGGTGCACCGGGAGCTTGGGACCCTGGAGCGAGGCAGGCGCCTCCAGCAGCGCGAGCGACTCTCCCGGCCCCACCCACAGCTTCCGAATCCACCGGAACGAGGGCCCGAGCTCGATGCCTCGGCTGCTCACGCCGGCATAGAAGGCGGCCGTGTCGGCTTCGACGACCTGCTTCGAGGCCAGCTCGAGTCCCGGGCGCACGGACGCGTCCGGCGCGCGGGCGCTCCCCAGGGGCGCGAGGGTCGCGGTGGCGTGGTCGCGCCACTTTCCGGCACGGCCCTGCTCTGGATCCAGGCTCGCGCGTCGGATGCGCATCCGCCCATCGCCGACCGGTGTCGCCGTCAGGTGCACCGAGGGTGCTTCCTGCTCAGCGAGGACCAGCGCCTGCGCGAACGCCAGCGCCTCCACGACACAGCCCCCTGGGCCCACCAGCTCGTCCGCCACCGAGAGCAGGGTGGCCAGGTGGAAGGCGCCGGGGACGACGACCTCGCCGAAGACGCGGTGATCTTCCAGGTAGGGCATGTCCACCCCGCTCACCTTGCGGACGAAGTGGATCTCCTCGCCGGGTGTGAGCAGCCGGTCCCCGGCGAGTGGCCGGACGGCGGAGGTGTCCACGTCCACCGCCGTTCCCTGGCGTGCCGGGCGGCTGACCCAGAGTCGCTCCCGCTGCCACGGGTAGGTGGGCATCCCCACGACAGGCAGAGGCGCGGAGTGCAGCTTGCGCCAGTCGAGCGCGTACCCGCGCGTGTACAACGTGGCCAGGGACTCCAACAGGCTGGAGCGCTCGGGACGCTCGCGGCGCAGCGATGGGAGCACGCGTGCCGCGGTGTTCCCCTTCAGCGTCTGCTCGACCGACGCCAAGAGGATGGGGTGGGGGCTGATCTCCAGGAAGAGCGTGTGCCCGCTCTGCTGGAGGCTCTGGATGGCGTGCGAGAAGTGCACGGGATCGCGGAGGTTGCGCACCCAGTAGCCCGCATCGAAGGAGGCTCCGTCCGTCCGCTCGCGGGTGACCGTAGAGAAGAGGGGGAGGATGCCGGGGCGCGGCTGGAGGCCTGCGAGCTTGCCACGCAGCTCCTCCAGGATCGGATCCACCTGCGAGCTGTGCGAGGCGACGTCCACCTTGACCCGCCGCGCGAATACGCCGAGCGCCTCGAACCGCTTCACCAGCGCGTCGATGGCGGCGGTGTCACCCGAGAGCACCGTCGAGCGAGGGCTGTTGCTCGCCGCGATGGACACGCGGTCCTTCTCGCTTCCGAGGGCCGCTTCGGCCTCGTCCGCTGGCAGCTCCACGACGGCCATCGCCCCGGCGCCCCGAAGCCGGAGCATGAGCTTGCTGCGCTCGCAGATGACCCGCGCCGCGTCCTCCAGCGAGAGCGCCCCTGCGATGTGCGCCGCCGCCACCTCACCCATGCTGTGGCCCACCACCGCAGCCGGCTCCACGCCCCAGGCGCGCCAGAGCTTCGCCAACCCTACTTCGATGGCGAAGAGGACGGGTTGGATGACGTCGATCCGCTCCAGCTGCGCCGTGTCGCTGGCCTGGAGCACCTCCAGCAGGGAGAACTGTGCGTAGGGACGGAAGGCCTCGGCGCACGCGCTGAGCGCCTCGCGGAAGACCGGCTCCGAGGCCATCAGCTCGCGCCCCATGCCGATCCACTGCGAGCCCTGGCCGGGGAAGATGAAGACGACCTTCGCGGGTGCTCCCGGCTCCGCGTGCCCCGAGACCACGCCCGGGTGAGCGGCGCCGCGGAGGAAGGCCTCCAGCCCCGTGGCCCACTCGGCGCGAGTGCTCCCGATGACCGCCAGACGATGCTCGTGGTGGGTGCGGCGTACGCCCGCGGTATAGGCAATGGCCTCCAGCGATCCTTCGAGCGAGGGTGATTTCAGGGCCTCGCTCCAGGACGAGGCGAGCGCCTCCAGCGCCGAGGGCGAGCGTCCGGACAGGGACAGGACCCGAGGACCCTCGGCGGAATTCACAGCGGGGCTCTCTGTCGAGGGCGCCTCCTCGAGGACGATATGGGCGTTGGTGCCGCTCAGGCCGAACGAGCTGACGCCCGCGATGCGGGGCTTGCCATTCTCCTCCCAGGCCATGGGGGCAGTGGGGACGCGCAGGGGCAGCTCATCCCAGGCGATGTGCGGGTTGGGGCGGGAGAAGTGCAGGCTTGGGGGCACCATCCGGTGCTTCAGCGTGAGCACGGCCTTCATCAGCCCGGCGATGCCCGCCGCGGACTCCAGGTGGCCGATGTTGCTCTTGACGGAGCCAATCCACAGCGGCTTCTGGGGCGAGCGCCCCGTACCGAGCACTGCGGCCAGGGCGTCTGCTTCGATGGGGTCCCCGAGCGACGTGCCGGTGCCGTGCGCCTCGACGTAGCCGACGTCCGTAGGCGAGACACCGGCGGTCTCCAGGGCACTGCGCAAGAGCGCCTGCTGGGCGCGCCCATTGGGGACCGTGAGCCCGCTGCTCGGCCCATCATGGTTGACGGCCGAGCCCCGGATGACGGCCAGGATGCGATCGCCCGCGGCCTGGGCCGCGGACAGGCGCTTCAGGACAACGACGCCGCAGCCTTCTCCTCGGCCGTACCCGTTCGCGGAGGCATCGAACGGCTTGCACCGGCCATCCGGTGCCAGGGCGCGCGCCCGAGAGAGGAAGATGAAGGTCTCGGGCGTCACCATGAGCTGGACGCCGCCCGCGAGCGCCACGTCGCACTCTCCGCTGCGCAGGCTGCGGCAGGCCAGGTGCACGGCCACCAGCGACGAGGAGCACGCCGTATCCACCATGAGGCTCGGGCCCTGCACGCCCAACACGTACGAGAGCCGGCCCGCGGTGAAGCAGCTCGCGTTGCCCGTGCCGTCGTAGACGTCAATGACGGACGGATCCCCCGCGTGGAAGTGGAGCTGCGCGTAGTCACTGGGGCTCGCGCCCACGAACACGCCCGTCCGTGTCTCCGAGAGGCCCCCAGGTGCCACTCCGGCGCGCTCGAGCGCTTCCCAGCTGACCTCGAGCAGCAGCCGCTGCTGGGGATCCATGTGGATCGCCTCTCGCGGGGAGATGCCGAAGAAGCGGGCATCGAACTGATCGATGGGGCCGAGGAACCCTGCCTGGCGGGTGTACATCTTCCCCGGTGCGTCCGGGTCCGGATCAAAGGTGGCACCCACGTCCCAGCGGTTCGCGGGCACGTCCACCACGCCGTCCCGGCCCTTCTCGAGCAAATCCCAGAAGGCCTCCGGAGTGTTGGAGCCGCCGGGGAAGCGGCACGCCATGCCGACGATGGCGATTGGCTCCGAGGTCAGCGCCGCCACCTTGGACTCCAGGTCGCGGATGACGAAGAACGCTTGTTGCAGGGGCGAGGGGGCGGGTTTCTGGGGGGCCATGGTGCTCAGCTGCGGGATTCGTATTTACGGGCGATGAGGGCGATCAGCGCTTCATCGGAGAGATCGTCGGGCACGGGAGCCTCGGGCAGGGCCTCCGTGGGCGCGGCCTGAGGCGCCGTAGATGGCGGCCGGGTCGCTTGAGGGAACAGGTCAGACGAGGCCAGCAGCTCCAGGAGGTGCGCCGTCAGCGCGGCCACGCTGGGGTAGTTGAAGATGGTGGTGGGCGACAGCCGCACGCCCAGCTCGCGCTGGAGCCGGTTCTTGAGCTCGACGGCCATGAGCGAGTCCATGCCCAGCTCGGAGAAACGGTGGCGTGGATCGAGATGCCCACCGCCCTCTCCCGAGTCGAGCCCGAGGACGCTGCGGACCTCTCGGCCGACTTGGAGCTCGACCATCTGCGGCCGCTCGGCCGGCGGTGCGGCCTGGAGGGCTTCGCGCAGGATGCGCACCGGGTCGGGCTTCGGGGCCGCCGATCCACTCCCGCCGGACTGGACGAGCTCGCGGACCAGCGGAGGCACGCGGCCTCCCGCCTCTCCGAGGGATGTCCAGTCCATTGGCAGGACGGCCAGCTCCGCGCGTCCATCGCCGATGACCCGGTCCAGCGCTTGGAGGCCCTGCGCGACGGAGAGGACACCCCAGCCGCGCCCAGCGGCGCGTTTCCGGAGGCGCTCGTCCAGCCGCGCCATCATGCCGACCTCCCACGGACCCCAGTGGATGCTGAGCGCGGGAGCTCCCTGTGCACGCCGATGGTGGGCCAGCGCGTCCAGGAACGCGTTGCCCGCCGCGTAGTTGCCCTGGCCGGGCGCGCCGAGCAGCGAGGACACCGAGGAGAAGGAGATGAAGAAGTCGAGCGCCGGAGCCGCGGCGTGGAGGTTCCAGGTGCCGCGCACCTTGGGGGCGAGCACGGACGCGAACCGGTCCCACCGCTGGTTGAGCAGCAAGCCGTCCTCCACCACTCCGGCGGCGTGGAGGATGCCGCGCAGCGCCGGGCCCTCCTGGGCGATGGAGGCCAGGAGCGCTTTCACCTGGGTCTGTTCGGAGATGTCAGCCTGGTAGACGCGAACCGTGGCGCCCGAGCGTTCCAGCTCCTGGATGGGGCCTGTGGCCTGTTCGTTCCTGCTTCGGCCGGCCAGGGCCACATGCCGCGCGCCCCGCTCGACGAGCCAGCGGGCGGTGGCGAGTCCCAGCGCGCCGAGCCCTCCTGTCACGAGGTAGGTCGCGTCCGGTCTGATCGTGAGGACCTGCTTGGGCGCAGGCGTGGTGCGCACCAGGCGGGCTGCGAGGCGACGGCCTTCGCGCCACGCGATGCGATCCTCTCCGTCCCTCGAGCTGAGCTCCGCGAGGAGTCTCGCGGCCAGGATGTCTTCCGGTGCTTGCTCCAGATCGATCGCTCCGCCCCACAGATCCGGGTGCTCCGCCGCGATGACCCCGGCCAGGCCCCACAGCGGCGCCTGGGCCACCGAGAGGCTCGCGCGCCCGCCTGCTTCCATGGCTTCGCGGGTCACCAACCACAGCCGGCAGCCCTCTTCAGTGCCGCTGCGCGCCAGGGCTTGGATCAGATGGAGGGTGCTGCCGCAGCTCAGTTGCTGCGCGTGCGCCAGCGTCTCGTCCGTCAACTCCGGCGTAGAGGGGGCGTCGAGGCTCCAGAGGTGGACGATCCCGCGGAGGGGTCTACCCGCCTCCTGGCGCTCGCGGGTGAGCAGCGCCTCGAGCTCCTCGGAGACTTGAGGATCGACGCAGACTTCGTCCACACCCGTGCCTTCTGCGCCGAGTGGGCGCACCAGCCGATAACTCTCGCCTCTCTCCGCGAGTTGGCGTGTCAGAGCCTTGGCCACGCCACCCCGGTCGGCGAAGACGATCCAGTGCCCCTTCTCCGAGAACGCGGGCGGGCTCGCAGGGACCGGCGCCTCTCGCCACTCCAGCGCGTGATACCAGGCCTCCTGGTCGGCTTCGGCGGCCGGAGCCGGTGCGGAGGCAACGGACCGGGCGGGTGTGAACTCCACCCAGTGGCGCTGCCGCTGGAAGGGGTACGTGGGCAGCGGAACGAGTTTCCGTGAATAGGGCGCGTCGAAGCCGCGCCAGTCGATGGCCGCTCCCGCCACGTGCAGGCGCGCGACACTCCCCGTGATGATCCGCGTGTCCGCCTGACCGCGCCGGAGCGAGGGGCAGCCCGTGAAGCGCTCCTCGGGCAGGCACTCCGCAGCCAGCCCCAAGAGCGTGGGGTGCGGGCCGAGCTCGACGAACAGCTCGCAGCCCATCTCCGCCAGCGTGGCCATCGCGTCCCCGAATCGGACCGGCTCGCGGATCTGCCGGACCCAGTACGCGGAGTCGACGCGTTCCTGAGCCTTGCCCGTCAGGTTCGTCAGCCAGGGGATTCGCGCCGGGGAGAAGGTCAGCGCCTGGATCGCCTGCTGGAACGGCTCCAGTACCGGCTCCATCAGCGGTGAGTGGAAGGCGTGCGAGACGCGCAGCTCTTTGGCCTCGATTCCCTCGGAGGCGAGTGTGGCCGCGATCGCCGAGACCGCAGCGCGCTCGCCCGAGATGACGACCCGATCCGGCCCGTTGATGGCGGCGATGGACACCGTCTGCGCGTACGGCACGAGGGCCGCCTGGACACGCTCGGGCGTGGCGCGAAGGGCCATCATCGCGCCTCCGGACGGGAGCGACTGCATCAGCCGGGCCCGCTCGGCGATGAGCGTCAGCCCATCCTCCAGCGTGAGCACCCCCGCGACACAGGCCGCGACGATCTCCCCGACGCTATGGCCCACCACGGCGTCCGGCACGATGCCCCACGAGCGCCACAGCTCGCTCAGGGCGTACTCCACCGCGAAGAGGGCGGGTTGCGCGTTGCCCGTCTGGTCGGCCGGGCTCTCCTCGTTGAACAGCAGGGAGGTGAGCGGAGCGGACAGCTTGCCCTCCAGCAGGGAGGCACAGCGGTCGATGGCCTCGCGGAAGACAGGCTGCGTTGCGTACAGCTCGCGCCCCATCCCCACGTACTGAGAGCCCTGCCCAGTGAAGAGGAAGGCGATCTTCGGACGGCGGCTGTCGTCCACCACCCCGCGCACGAGCCCGCGCCCAGGTGAGGACGCCGCGAACGCGTCCAGCTCGCGACGGAGCTCCTCCGCCGAGGCCCCTGTCAAGGAGAGCCGGTGGGCGAAGCGCGTGCGTCCGCGGTTGGCGGAGTGGCACACGTCCGCGGCGCTCAGCTCGGGGTGCGCGGCCAGGTAGGCAGAGAACCGCCGCGCCTGCTCCACAAGCGCCTCTTCGCTCTTGGCGGACAGCGCGAGCACATGGACCGGCCGCTCCTCGGCGGAGCGAGGAGTCTGCTCCGAAGCAGCGGGAGGCTGCTCCAGGATGATGTGCACGTTGGTCCCGCCGAGCCCGAAGGAGCTCACTGCGGCGAACCGCTGCTCCGCGGCCGGCCAGGGCGTCAGGCGAGTCGGGAACTCGAAGGGCTCGTCCTCCACCGGCAGCTTCGGGTTGGGTTGCGAAAAGTGGATATTGGGAGGGATCTCCCCCCGGTTGACGCTGAGCGCGGCCTTGATGAAGCCCGCGATGCCGGCGGCTGCCTCCAGGTGACCCAGGTTGCTCTTCACCGCCCCGAGGACGCAGGGGGACGGTCTGCCAGACAGACGCCCATACACCGCCGCGAGCGCGCCTACCTCGATGGGATCGCCCAGCTCGGTGCCCGTGCCGTGCGACTCGACATAGCTGACGTCCGCGGGTGACACCTGGGCGCTCTCGAGTGCCCTGCGGATGAGCTGTTGCTGCGCGGGTCCACTGGGGACCGTCAGCCCGCTGCTGCGGCCGTCGTGGTTCACCGCGGAGCCGCGCACCAGCGCGATGATGCGATCACCGTTCGCCACCGCGTCGGAGAGTCGCTTGAGCACCACCACGCCGCAGCCCTCTCCGCGCGCGAAGCCGTTCGCCGAGGCATCGAAGGTCTTGCACCGCCCGTCGGGTGCCAGTGCTCCCGTCTTGCAGAGTCCCACCATCATGTCCGCGGACATAATGACGTTGACACCTCCGGCGAGCGCCAGCTGGCACTCGCGAGAGCGCAGGCTCTGGCACGCCAGGTGGATGGCGACCAGCGAGGCCGAGCAGCCGGTATCGATGTAGAGGTTCGGCCCCCGCAGTCCCAGCACGTACGAGACGCGGCCGGACAGGGTGCAGGGGATGTTGCCCGTCAGCGCGTAGGCATCGAACTCGGTCAGGTTGTCGCTGAAGCGTTGGAGGTACTGGCTCGGGGCTCCGCTGATGAAGACGCCGGTGTCCGAGTCGATGAGCTGCTCGGTCGGCTGTCCTGCGTCCTCGAGCGCCTCCCAGACTCCCTCCAGCAGGAGCCGCTGCTGCGGGTCCATCCTCGCCGCCTCTCGGGGGGAGATGCCGAAAAAGGACGGGTCGAAGGACTCGATGTCATTCAGGAAGGCACCCCGGCGGACGTGCAGCTTGCCGGGAGTGGTGGGATCTGGATCGAAGAGGCGATCGGCATCCCAGCGGCCGCTCGGAGCTTCGCCCGTCGCGTCCACTCCGTCGCAGAGGAGCTTCCAGTAGGCCTCAGGGCCGGAAACGCCGCCGGGAAACCGGCAGCCGATCCCGACGATGGCGATGGGCTCGTGTTGGGCGTCCAGGCGGCGCTGCATCTCCTTGAGGGCAAGGAGTGCCTGCTGGAGCGGGGTGAGCCCTTCTCTTGGCAGTGGGGGTGCCATGGTGTCTCAACGCCTCGGGGGAGGGGGGTACAGCGAGTCGAAGATGGCCCGGATCTGCGACGCCACCTCCGCCTCGGAGAGCTTCGCGATCTCCGCGGCGTTCAGGTCGGTGCCAGGAACGGGAGCCGGAGGAGGGGTGCTTCGCGTCGGCGTCTGTGGGGGGGCGGTGGCCTCGCCCGGAGCGAAGACGCTGGCCAGCAGGTGCGCCGCCAAGGCTTGGATGCTGGGGTGATCGAAGGCCAACGTGGCGGGGAACGGGCGGCCCAGGTCCGCGGAGAGCCGCCGCCGGAACTCCATCGCCATCAGCGAGTCGAACCCCAGATCGAACAGTCCGCGCTTGTGATCGAACGGGTGGTGCGGCGGGTAGCCGAGCGTCTGTGCCACCAGCCCGTTCACGTACTCGCGCACCGCGTGCTCGCGATCGCTCCCGGCCAGCGGGGCGAGCTTCTGGCTCAGCTCCTCCAGCCGGCCCTTGCGTGCAGGGTCGCGCGTGAGGGCTCCCGCTACTTCGGTGAGCAGCGGCGGGACTCCGCTCCCGGCCCGCTGGGCAGCGTGGCGGCTCCAGTCCATCGAGGCCACGATGACCTGCGGCCCCTTCTCCCCGAGGAGCGCCCCGAGCGCCTGCAGGCCCTCGTCGGTGGGGAAGGCCCGAAGCCCGATTCCCTCCGAGCGCCGGGCCCGATCCTCGCTCAGGCCGCGATCCCACAGGCCCCATGCGATGCTCAGCGCTGGCAGTCCGCGCTGCTGGCGGTAGGCAGCGAGCGCGTCCAGATAGGCGTTGGCCGCCGCGTAGCTGCCCATGCCGCCGAACCCGAGCGTGCCGGCGATGGATGAGAACAGGATGAAGAAGTCGAGCTTCCGGTTCTGGGTCGCCAGGTGCAGGTTCCAGGCTCCGGAGGCCTTGGACGCGAAGACCCGCTCGAAGTCCGCCCACTCCTGGTTGCGGATGAGCGTCTCGTGCGGTTGGCCCGCGGCGTGGATGATGCCGCGCAGAGGGGACAGCTCGCGCTCTGCCCGGTCGAGCGCCTCGCGCAGCGCGGCCTCATTGTTCACATCGGCGCGTGCCAGCAGGATGCGGGCTCCCTGCTCCTCGAGCCGGCGGAGGGTCCGCGCCCCCTCTTCCGAGGGCTGGGAGCGCCCCAGCAGGACGAGGTGGCGGGCACCGTTCTGTACCATCCACTCGGCCACCGCGAGGCCCAGGTCTCCCCAGCCACCGGTGATGGCGTAGGTCGCCTCAGGGGACAAGGTCACGGGAGCCGTGCTGGACGCCGCACGGGCTCGCTTCAGCCTGAGGCCCAGGGTGCGGTCACCGCGGAAGGCGAGCTGATCCTCCGTGCTCTCACCGGAGATGGCGCGGAGGAACTGGCGGGCGCAGGTCTCCGGGGCCAGCCGTGGATCGAGCTCGATCAGGCGGGTGGCCAGCTCCGGATGCTCACTGGCGACGACCCGGCCGAACCCCCAGAGCGCTGCCGCATCGGGCGAGCCGAGCTGATCTCCCTCCGCCACGGACCATGCGCCCCGGGTGGGAATCCAGAGCCGCGCGCCCGGCACCGTCGCGAGCGCCTGGACCAACCGCAGCGCACCGGCGCAGGTCTCCAGGCCATTGGCTTCCAGCGCCCGGCCGTAGATCGCACCCACGAGGGGAGGAGTCCCGGAGTTGCTCGCGACGAGCTGATCGTAGCGCGTGGTCCGGGGATCTTCCGTGTCGTGCTCGACGCGCACGCAGCGGTGGCCCTCCGCTTCGAGCAGCTGAGCCAACGCTTCGGTCACTCCGGAGCGATCCTGGAAGATGAGCCAGCTTCCGGGGGCACGCTTGCGAGCGGGAGAAGCGAGCTCCAGGGGCTGCCAGGCCAGCTCATAGCGGGAGCTCCGGAGCAGGCCAACGCTCTTGCGGAGCTGCGCCTCGAGCGACGCCGGCACGAAGGTCAGGTCCGACAGCGCCGCCAGCGGTTGTCCCGCCTCGTCGTAGAGGCACAGGTTGGCGCTCAAGCTGGTGCGCCCGGCCTGCTCGCGCCGCTCCACGGTGCCGTGGATCCAAACGGGACCGTGCGCGCTCGAGAGGAAGTGCACCTGGCCGAATGCCACGGGCGCGTAGGTGTTCTTCTCGATGCCGAAGCTGCGGAGGAGTGCCGCGATGGCCTCGTTGAGGGGATCCGGGTGGAGCCGGAACCGATCGAGGCGATCGCCGGGCTGAGGAGCGCGGATCCCGCACAGGATCTCTCCCTGGCCGGAGTGGAGCGTGGTCGTCCAGGGGGACGGACCCGCTGCGTCGACCCGGGCCGCGATCTCCGCCTCCGCCACAGGCGAGAGCCGCTGGCGTTGTGCGCTGACATCGAGGCGAGCCGGGGCCGCCGTCGGCCCCCTCGTGTGGAATGAGCCTTCGGCACAGAGCTCCCAATCGGCCTCGGCGTCTGCTCCTTCGATCGCGGCGAACAGCTCGAAGCGCGATGGCTTCCGGGCGTCTGGAGACAGCACGAGCTGGATCGACCGCTCTTCCTCGTCAGGGATGAAGAGGGGCCGAGGGATGGTCACCTCGCGGAGCACCACCTCGCCGTCGCCGAGACAGTCCCGAGCGGCAGCCAGGGCGAGCGACAGCATCCAGGTCGCCGGAGCGAGCACGCCTCCTTCGAAATGGTGGCTCTCGAAGCAGCTCAGCGAGTCTGGACGAAGTCGGGACTCGTAGAGCACGCCTTCGAGCGCGGGTGACTGCACCCGCTTTCCAGGAGGGAGGTGATCGTCGGTGCGAGCGCTCTGGGACTTCGAAGCAGGCAGCCAGTGCCGCTGTCGCTGCCAAGGGTAGGAGGGGAGAGGGAGAGGCTTGAGAGAAGGAGGGAGGAGGTTGGAGAAGAGAGGGTTCAAGCCGCGAGAGAAGAGGGCGGCCAGAGAGGAGAGCAGGGTGAAGCGCTCAGGCTGCTCGCGGCGAAGAGAGGGAAGGACGGCACAGTCGACTTTGGCCAGGGAGACAGCCTGCTCGAGGGAGGGAATGAGGACGGGGTGAGGGCTGATCTCCAGGAGCAGGTCGATGGAGTCCTCAGAGAGGAGGGAATGGACAGCAGGGAAGAGGAGGACGGGCTGACGGAGGTTAGAGAACCAGTAGTCGGGCCCGAGCTGGGAGCCGTCGAGCCAGGAGTTGGTGACGGTGGAGCGAAGGGGGATGAGGGAGTTGAGGCCCGAGACGCCGTGGAGTGCGTCGAGCAGAGGCTGGCGAAGAGGCTCCATCTGAGGACTGTGCGAGGCGTAGTCGACTTTGACGGGGCGGCAGAAGACGCCAGAGGAGGAGAGAGAGGAGACGAGGCGATGAATGGCGGCGGCCTCGCCTGAGACGAGACAGGAGGAGGGGCCGTTGATGGCGGCGATGGAGACGGAGGGCTCGAGAAGAGGAGTCAGTTGTTCGGAGGAGAGCTCGACGGTGGCCATGGCGCCCTGGCCGCTGGTGCGCTTGGCCAGGGAGCTGCGAGCGCAGATGACGCGGGCAGCATCCTCGAGGGACAGAGCGCCAGCGAAGCAAGCGGCGCTGACTTCGCCCATGCTCTGGCCGATGACGACTTCGGGAACGACGCCCCAGGAGCGCCAGAGGGAGGCCAGGGCGAGTTGGAGGGCGACGATGCAGGGCTGGATGACGTCGACGTCGGAGAGAAGGCGAGGGTGAGGAGCGTCGGAGAAGAGCTCCTGAAGAATGGACCAGCCAGAGAGTTTGAGGACGGCGGCGTCAAAGGAGTCGAGAGCCTGACGGAAGACAGGCTCGGAGGAGTAGAGCTGGCGGCCCATGCCGAGCCACTGAGAGCCCTGGCCCGGGAAGACGAAGGCGATTCTGGGAGCAGAGGAGCGAGGCTGAGAGGAGGGCTGCTCGGAGAAGGAGCGAAGAGAAGCAGCCAGCTCCTGAGGAGAGCGGCCTGCGACAGCCAGGCGGTGGGGGTGGTGAGAGCGGCGGGTGCCCGCGGAGAAGGAGAGTTGAGGCAGCAGAGAGTCGAAGGAGCCGGAGTCCAGAAGCTGAGCGTAGGAGAGGGCCAGGGAGCGCAGAGCTGGGGTGGAGCGGGCGGAGAGGGGCAGCAGCACGCCCTTGGAGTCATCCCAGGTGACGGGAGCCGAGGGCGGCTCAGCAGGAGCCTCCTCGAGGATGACATGGGCGTTGGTCCCACTGATTCCGAACGAGCTCACCCCTGCGAAGCGCGGGGCCTCTCCCGATTTCCAGGGGAGTCCCTCGGTGGGGATCACCAACGGTGTCCCCTCCAACGAGATTCGAGGGTTGAGCGTGCGGAAGTGGAGATGGCGGGGGATGGCCTGGTGCTTGAGGGACAACGCCACCTTGATGATGCCCGCGACCCCCGCGGCGGCCTCCAGGTGGCCCACGTTCGTCTTCACCGAGCCGACGGCGCAGGGGGCGCCATTCTCGCGCGGAGCCCCGAGCACCGCCTTGATTGCCTCCAGCTCGATGGGGTCACCGATCGAGGTTCCGGTGCCGTGCGCCTCGACATAACCCACTTGCGCGGCCGTGACGCGGGCTGCCTCGAGCGCCTTGCGCAGCAAGGCCTGCTGCGAGAGGACGTTCGGCACGGTCAGCCCCCCCGAGCGGCCGTCGTGGTTGATGGCCGAGCCGCGCAGCAGCGCCCAGATGCGGTCTCCATCGCGAAGCGCATCGGACAGGCGCTTGAGCACGAGGATGCCGCACCCCTCGCCACGCACGAACCCATTGGCGCCCGCGTCGAAGGTCCGGCAGCGCCCATCTGGAGAGAGCGACTGCGTCCGCCCCGCGGCCACCATCCAATCGTGCGACAGCAGCAGGTTCACTCCGCCTGCGAGGGCGAGCTGGCTCTCCCCATCGCGCAAGCTCTGGCAGGCCAGGTGCACCGCCACCAGCGACGACGAGCACGCTGTGTCCACCGCCGCGCAGGGACCTTGGAGCCCGAGCGTGTACGCAATGCGACCCGCGGCCACGCTGGTCATGGTTCCAGTGGCCGAGTACCCATCCAGCTCCTCGGGCGGGCGGGCGAGCATGTGGTGCTGGTAGTCCACCGACGACATCCCCACGAACACGCCGACCGGCGCACCCATGAGCCCGCTGACGGGCTGCAGCGCATCCTCCAGCGCCTCCCAGCTCACCTCCAGCAGCAGCCGCTGCTGGGGATCGAGGCTGGCGGCCTCGCGGGGGCTGATGCCATGGAACTCGGCATCGAAGCCATCCACGGAGTCCAGCAACCCGGCCCAGCGCACCGCCGGCAGCTCCTCCGTCTCGGGCCCCGCGGGCCACCGCTCGGGAGGAATCTCCCGGATGGCGTCCACGCCATGGCTGAGCAGGCGCCAGTACTCCTGCAGGTCCTTCGCACCCGGGAAGCGGCAGGCCATGCCGATGATGGCGATCGGCTCCTCGCGAGCGCCGCGCAGGGACTTGTTCTCCGCGCGCAGCTTCTTCACCTGGACGGTGGCGCGCTCCAGCAGCTCCCGCAGGTTGTTCGGGTCAGGTGTCATGCTTCCTGCTCCGCGTCTTCCAGCTCACGTGCCAGCTCGGCCATGAGGTGCTCGTCGGACATGGTCTTGGCCTCTGCGTACAGCCGCTCTTCCTCCGTCTGCTTTGGCGGAGCGCTGCTCGGGGGCTGAGGCTCCACCGGCGCGATGAGCCCCAGCAGGTGCTCCGCCAGCGCCGACACGCTCGAGTAGGTCCAGATCAGCGTGGACGACAGCTTGAGCGCCGTCCCGGACTCCAGCCGGTTGCGCAGCTCCAGGCCCGTGAGCGAGTCCAGGCCCAGCGTCTTGAGCGGCGCAGTGGCGGGGATATGCGTCGGGTCCGCTCGCAGCACGCGGGCGAGCTGGTCACGGACGAAGCGCTCCATCAGCATCCTGCGCCGCTCGGGTGCCGCTGCGAGGATCGCCTGGCGAGGCGCCGCGTCCTGGCGGGTAGCGCCCTCGGAGCCCCGCGCCAACTGCGAGAAGAGGGTGGAGGAAGCCAGGGTGGGATAGAAGTCCAGCCACTGCCGGACATCCAACTGGACCACGCCGACGTGGGCCTCGTCCCGGCCGAGGAGGGTCGCGAGCAGCGTCTCGCCCTCGGCGGGAGTGAGGCTCGCCATGCCACGCTCCTGGACGCGGCTGCCGCGGTTGGCCTGGGCGGCCGCGAGTCCGGCTTCGGAGAAGGGCCCCCAGCCGAGGCTGAGCGCCGGCAATCCGTGGGCTCGCCGGTACTCCGCGAGCGCGTCGAGGAACGCGTTGGCCGCGGCGTAGTTGGCCTGCCCAGGCGAGCCCACCAGCGACGCCACCGAGGAGTAGAGGACGAACAGGTCCAGCGGCAGGTCCTGGGTCAGCACGTGCAGGTTCCACGCTCCGTCCACCTTGGGCGCCAACACCCGGCGGAAGCGCTCCCGGTCCTGCTGCGCGAGCAGCGCATCGT
Source organism: Hyalangium minutum (assembly GCF_000737315.1). Classification (GTDB taxonomy): domain Bacteria; phylum Myxococcota; class Myxococcia; order Myxococcales; family Myxococcaceae; genus Hyalangium; species Hyalangium minutum. The sequence continues at coordinate 24,022 of NZ_JMCB01000034.1, read as the reverse complement.
CCAGCAGACCCGCCAGGTGGAACACGCCGCGCAGGGGTCGGCCCGAGGTGGCAATACCCTCCAGCAACCGGGCGACCTCGGCCCGGTTCGCCACATCCGCGCGCACGGCCTGAACCTCCGCGCCCGTGCGTCTCAGGGCTGCCAGAGGCTCCTCTACCTTGGAGTCCGCGCCACTCCGGCTGGCGAGCACGAGGTGCCGGGCGCCTCGCTCCACCATCCACCGCGCCAGGGACAGCCCGAGTCCGCCGAGTCCACCCGTCACCAGGTAGGTGGCATCCGGCCGGAAGTGGCCTGCCCAGCGCGGCGCGGCGATGGGCGTCGACGTCTCCTCGAACTCGAGAACGAGCTTCCCGAGGTGCCGACCCTGGCTCATGGCGCGGAAGGCCTCGGCAGCCTCGGCGATGGGGAAGGCGCGGTGCGGGATGGGCTTCAGCGTGCCTTGCTCCACCAGCGCCAGCACCTCTCGCAGGAGCTGGCCCAGCTGCTCCGGCCGCTTGAGCAGCATGGCGCGCAGGTCCACGAGCGAGAAGGACAACCCCTTGAGGAAGGGCCGCGAGCCGAGCTGCGCGTTGTCCAGGTAGTCCCGCTTGCCCAGCTCGATGAAGCGCCCATCGTCGCGGAGCAGCTCCAGGCCCTTGGGGATGGCCTCTCCCGAGAGGCTGTTGAGGATGACATCCACGCCTTCGCCGCCCGTCCACTCGCGGATGTCCTCCACGAAGCGCAGCGAGCGCGAGTCGGAGATGAAGCGCACCCCGAGCGACTTCAGGTGTTCGCGCTTCTCCTCGGTACCCACGGTCGTGAAGATCTCCGCGCCGATATGGCGGGCCCACTGGAGGGCTGCCTCGCCCACGGCTCCCGCGGCGGAGTGGATGAGGACGCGCTCGCCCTTCGCGAGCCTCGCCTTGTGGGCCAGGGCGAAGTAGGCGGTGGTGTGGGCGATCGGGAGGGTCGTCGCCTCCGCGAACGTGAGCGTGCCGGGGATGGGCGAGACCAGGTGGGCGGACGTCGTGATGAAGGAGGCAAACGCGCCGGGCACGAGCGCCACCACCCGGTCTCCCGGACGTAGGCCGGTGACGCCTTCGCCCGTGGAGACCACGGTCCCGGCGCACTCCACGCCCAGGAAGGACGACGGAGCCTGGGGATCGTTGGTGATCACGCCGAGCGCCACGAGGACGTCGAGGAAGTTCAGACCCGCTGCCTTGACGGCGATCTCCACCTCGCCAGGGCCTGGAGCGCGGCGCTCGGTCTCTCGCAGGGAGAGGCGATCGAGTGAGCCTGGAGCATCGATCTCCAACCGGAAGGGCCGCCCCTTCGCGGGAGCGGTGATCAGGGCAGGGGGACGCGGCTCCCGCTGCACGAGCTGGGCGGAATACCGTCCGTCCGGGCGGAGCGCGATCTCCTCTTCGCGGGGCTCGGACAGGAGCTCCGCGGCCAGGCGCTCGGCCTCCTCCTTGCCGGAGAGGGAACCCAGGTCCACACGGGTGCACCGCAGCTCGGGGTGCTCGTACGCGAGCGTCCTCCCGAAGCCCCAGAGGGGTGAGGTGGTGAGTGAACCTTCCGAGGGGCTGGAGCCGAACGGTTGGGCTGCCCGGGTGACCAGCCAGAGGCGTGGGGCATCGCGCCAGCGCCTCCGCGTCAGGGTCTGGACGAGGGTGAGGGCACTCGACCACGCCGGCTCACCTGCCTCCACTGCGGACATTGGCTCCACGGAGGTACCCGCCGCGGGGCTGGCGAGGAGGACGACGCCCTCGCACGAGGTGGCGTTGCCCAGCGCCTCCTGAAGCAACGCATCCGAGGCCGCTGGCCCGCCACTGGCAGCGAGACGGCCCGCGTGGATGCGGAGCACGGACCTTCCATGCGCCTCCAATTGCTGCTGGAGCGCCGCGGCCAGAGCCTCGTCAGGCTCTTGGGAGACCAGGACCCAAGCCCCCTGAGTGCTGCCGGGCTGTCGGGCCGGAGTCTCGGCTGCGGGAGCGGCGCGCCACTCGATGGCCAGGACGGAGCGGGCCGAGCTGGCCGCGGATCCTAGCCGCTTCATGCGCAGGCCGAGCACCTCGACGAGCACGCGTCCCGAGGAGTCCAGCAAGGCCAGGTCCACCCGAGTCTCGCCCGCTGCCTCATCGTGGCTCTTGAGCGAGGCGTGGCTCCACAGCTCACCGGCATGATTCGGGATGCCATGCACGCGCACGGTCTGCCAACCGGTGGGGACCACGGGCGCGGAGTTCTGGGAGGACGGATACCCGCTCAGCGTCGCCAGGGACGCTTGGAGCGCAGAGTCCAGGAGCGCGGGATCGATCCGGTAGGACTGGCCATCGAAGGCTCGACGCTCGGGTGAGCAGATGCGGGCGAGCGCCTCGTTCGAGGAGCGCCAGACATCGACGATGCCGGCAAAGGCTGTGCCGTGCTGCAGCCGCCGGGCCTGGAGCGAGGCGTAGTGGGCGTCTCTCGAGACGCGCTCAGGGCAGCGGGCCTGGGTGGCGCCGAGGTCGTGCCGCTCGGTCGCGGACGGGCTCGCGGCCTCCACATGAACGGTGCCGCTGGCATGCAGCGTCCATCCTCCCGTGCCACTCGCTGTGGGCTCGCGGCTCGAGATGCGGAAGGAGCCAGCCCCCGTGCGGGTCTCGGTCATCGCGAGCTGCACGGTGCGAGGAGCCGATTCCTGCAGCTCCATGGCCTCGTGCAGGGTGACATCCTCCAGAGTGAAGGTGCCACGCCCGAAAGCCTGGACTGCTGCGGAGAGGGCCATCTCCAGATAGGCCGCTCCGGGGAGGATGGGCCTCCCCTCGACCGTGTGCTCGGAGAGGTACGGCACTCCCTGGAGGCTGAGCTCGGTCTCCCAGAGGCGGGCCCCTTGCTGCACCGAGGAGACGAGTCCGTGTCCCAGCAGCGGATGGGCCCCGGCATCCTGTGGGCGTCCGGCACCCGTGCGCGCAGGGGCTGCGATCCAGTGCCGCTTTCGTTGCCAGGGGTAAGAGGGAAGAGGGAGAGGCTTGAGGGAAGGAGGGAGGAGGTTGGAGAAGTGTGGGTTCAAGCCGCGAGAGAAAAGGGCGGCCAGAGAGGAGAGAAGTGTGAGGCGCTCAGGCTGCTCGCGGCGAAGAGAAGGAAGGACAGCGCAGTCGACTTTGGCCAGGGAGACAGCCTGCTCCAGGGAGGGAATGAGGACAGGGTGAGGGCTGATCTCCAGGAGCAGGTCGATGGAGTCCTCAGAGAGGAGGGAATGGACAGCAGGGAAGAGGAGGACGGGCTGACGGAGGTTAGAGAACCAGTAGTCGGGCCCGAGCTGAGAGCCGTCGAGCCAGGAGTTGGTGACGGTGGAGCGAAGGGGGATGAGGGAGTTGAGGCCCGAGACGCCGTGGAGTGCGTCGAGCAGAGGCTGGCGAAGAGGCTCCATCTGAGGACTGTGAGAGGCGTAGTCGACTTTGACGGGGCGGCAGAAGACGCCAGAGGAGGAGAGAGAAGAGATGAGGCGATGGACGGCAGCGGCCTCGCCTGAGACGAGACAGGAGGAGGGGCCGTTGATGGCGGCGATGGAGACGGAGGGCTCGAGAAGAGGAGTCAGCTGGTCCGAGGAGAGTTCCACGGTGGCCATGGCGCCCTGGCCGCTGGTGCGCTTGGCCAGGGAGCTGCGAGCGCAGATGACGCGAGCAGCATCCTCGAGGGACAGAGCGCCGGCGAAGCAAGCGGCGCTGACTTCGCCCATGCTCTGGCCGATGACGACTTCTGGGACGACGCCCCAGGAGCGCCAGAGGGAGGCCAGGGCGAGCTGGAGGGCGACGATGCAGGGCTGGATGACGTCGACGTCGGAGAGAAGGCGAGGGTGAGGAGCGTCGGAGAAGAGCTCCTGAAGAATGGACCAGCCAGAGAGTTTGAGGACGGCGGCGTCAAAGGAGTCGAGAGCCTGACGGAAGACAGGCTCGGAGGAGTAGAGCTGTCGGCCCATGCCAAGCCACTGAGAGCCCTGGCCCGGGAAGACGAAGGCGATTCTGGGAGGAGAGGAGCGAGGCTGAGAGGAGGGCTGCTCGCAGAAGGAGCGAAGAGAGGCAGCCAGTTCCTGGGGAGAGCGGCCAGCGACAGCCAGGCGGTGGGGGTGGTGAGAGCGGCGAGTGCCTGAAGAGAAGGAGAGCTGAGGCAGCAGAGAGTCGAAGGAGCCGGAGTCCAGGAGCTGAGCGTAGGAGAGAGCCAGGGAGCGCAGGGCTTGAGTGGAGCGAGCGGAGAGGGGCAGCAGCACGCCCTTGGAGTCATCCCATTCGACGGGAGCCGGGGGCGGCTCAGCAGGAGCCTCCTCGAGGATGACATGGGCGTTGGTCCCACTGATTCCGAACGAGCTCACCCCTGCCATCCGAGAAGCGCGCGAGGGCCACGGGGTCAGATCGACAGGCACCTTCAGGGCCAGCTCGTTCCAGGGAATGAGCGGGTTCGGGTTCTTCAGGTGCAGGTGCGGTGGGATCTGCTTGTGCTGCAGGGACAGGACCACCTTGATGATGCCCGCGACGCCTGCGGCCGCCTCCAGGTGGCCGATGTTCGTCTTCACCGATCCGACGAGCAGCGGATCCGAAGCAGATCGCCGCTGGCACAGCACGGACCCGAGCGCCTCGATCTCGATCGGATCCCCGAGAGGTGTGCCCGTGCCGTGCGCCTCGATGTACTGCAGATCCCCCGGCTTCAGGCCCGAGCGCGAGAGCGCCTCTCGCAGCACCGCTTCCTGGGCCAGGCCATTGGGCGCGGTCAATCCATTGCTGCGCCCATCCTGGTTGACCGCCGTGCCACGCACCCGCGCCAGCACACGGTCCCCCTGCTTCGCGGCGTCCGTCTGCCGCTTCAGCACCAGGACGCCACACCCCTCGCCCCGGCCGTAGCCATCCGCGCTGGCATCGAACGTCTTGCTCCGGCCATCCGGCGACAAGGCCCTCAGGCTGGAGAAGTAGATGCTCTTGTCCGGGCTGGCGATGACGTTGACGCCCGCCACGATCGCCAGATCGCACTCTCCGGAGCGCAGGCTCTGGCAGGCCAGGTGCAGTGCCACCAGGGATGACGAACAGGCGGTGTCTACCGAGATTGCGGGCCCCCGCAGATCCAACAGATAGGAGAGGCGCCCTGCGGCGACGCTGAAGAACGCGCCGGTGCCCGAGTAGACGTCAGACGGGCTCATCATCCGCCCGTAGTCATCCGTGGAGATGCCCACGAAGACGCCCGTACGGCTCCCGGCGAGCTCCTCGGTGGGCTGCAGCGCGTGCTCGAGCGCCTCGTGCGCGACCTCCAGCAGCAGCCGCTGCTGAGGATCCATGCTCTCGGCCTCGCGCGCGGAGATGCCCCAGAACTCGGCGTCGAACTGATCCACCTGCCGGAGGAAACCGGCGCGCTGAGCATGGATCTTCCCCGAGGCGTTCGGGTCGGCGTCGTAGTAGGCGGCCGCGTCCCAGCGGTCAGCGGGGACCGCGGCCATGGCGTCCGTGCCCTGGCGGAGCAGCTTCCAGAAGTCATCCAGGGAGTCCGCACCGCCGGGAAAACGGCACGCCATGCCGATGAGGGCAATGGGCTCGAGAGTGGAAGAGGGCACCGCGGGCTTCATCGTCGCTCCATCCCCGCCGCCAGCCGCTCCGCGAGCCGAGCGCGTGCCTCGTTCTCTGGCAGACCCTTCAAGCTCGCGAGGAGCGCGTCTGGATCCATCTCCTGGGTTTCGGGCGGGTCATCCTCGAGCATTCCCAGCAGGTGCTCGGCGAGCGCCGCGGGCGTGGTGCGGTTGAAGAGGAGGGTGGCAGGCAGCGAGCGATCGAGCGCGTGCACCAGCACGTTTCGCAGCCCTACCGCGACCAACGAATCCAAGCCCAGATCCTTCCAGGTCGACTTCCGATCGATGGCGCGCGTGCGCTTCATGAGCCGCAGCAGCTCGGTATCCAAGAAGGCCTCGAGCCGGAGACGGCGCTTGCGCGGATCCAAGCTCGACAGCTCGCGAGCCAGCTCTCCAGGCTGGCCGGTGGCAGGGCTCCCCGGCTGCTCCGGACCTCCCATGGGGGAACGCTGCCCGGCCGCAGCCTCCGCCGTAGCCTTGGGGGCAGAGCCAGGACGGAACACACCCTCGTCCAGCGCCTGGAGCGGGTGCGAGAGGCGCTCCGTGATCCGGCGCAGGAAGCGGCAGGCGGTGAGGCCATCAATGACGCGGTGATCGTGCGTCAGGGTGACATGGGCCGCGAGCCCCACGCGCAGCTCGCCGTCGGCCACCACGGGCCGGCGCGTGGGCCGGTGCAGACCGAGGATGGCCACCTGAGGCACATTGAGCAGAGGCGTGGCCAGCAAGGCTCCGGCATCGCCTGGGCTGGTGATGGTGAACGTCCCGCCCATGCTGTCGGCGAGGCTCAGCTTCCGAGCCCGGGCCTGCGTGCCCAACTCCTGCACCCGGGCCTCCAGTTCCCGCAGCGTCATCTTCGCGCAGTCGTGGATGACGGGGACAGCCAGCCCCTCCTCGGTGTGGACCGCGATCGCGAGATCCACCCGGTCGTAGATCACCAGCTCCTGCAGCTTCTCGTCGAAGAGGGCGTTGATCTCCGGCACCTCGGTGAACGCGGAGACAGCCGCCTGAATCAGGAACGGGACATAGCTGACGCCCAGCAACCCTTGCAGCAGATCCAAGGTGTCGAAGGAGGCCTCCTCCACCACTGTGACCGCCGGAATCGACTGGGTCCGGGTGAGGTGCTCGGCCGCCGTGCGGCGCATCCCGCTCAGGGGCACTCGGGCCCTCACGCCCTGGGCAGGAATTGTGGGCGTGGGCTCCGGCTTCCGGGCGGGCCCGGGCAGAGAGCGGGCCGTGGAAGAGGCCGCCGCCGCGCGCACGTCCTCCTCGGTGATGGGCCCATTCTTGGCAATCGCCTCCAGAGAGACACCGAGTTGCTCGGCCAGCTTGCGCACCCTCGGGAGCGCCTGGATCGAGCGCGGCGCTGGCGCTGGGGCAGAGGGCTGCGGCGTGGGAGCCGCGGGAGCGGCTGAATGGCCCGCGGGGCTCCACTGCCGCAGCAGCGCATCCGCATCCTCACCGGCTTCCCCGATGACGATGAGCGGCATGCCCACCTCGACCTTGTCTCCCTTGCGCGCGAGCACCCGCAGCGCCACGCCCTTCCCCGGCGCGGGCACCTGCACGGTGGCCTTGGCCGTGGTTACCTCCAGCATGGGCGCGTCTTCCTCGACGCGATCGCCTTCGGACACCCACCAGTGAACGACTTCCGCTTCCGCGACTCCCTCACCCAGATCGGGGAGGGCATAGACCAGTCCCATCGTGTTACGCCTCCAAGATGCGGTGAACTGCGTCGACGACGCGCGCGCAGTCGGGGCGCTGGTGGTGCTCGATGCTGTAGTAAGGGTGCGGCACATCGAAGCCGCTCACCCGCTTGATCGGTGCCTTCAGGTCGTACATCGCATGCTCCGCCAGGAGGGCGGCGAGCTCGCTCGCCACACTGCAGTTCCGCGGTGACTCCTGGATGATGACAACCCGCCCTGTCACGCGAGCCGCCTGGAGCAGTCCTTCCTCATCGAGCGGCGACAGGGTTCTCACATCGCACACATGCGAGGAGACTCCCTCCGTGGCCAGCGCCTCCGCTGCAGCCAGCGCGATCTCCATCATCGCGCCCCACGCGATCAAGGTGACGTCGCTGCCCTCGCGGGCCGTCCGGACCTTGCCGAACGGCACGAGGTGCTCGCCGTCTGGCACCTCGCCGCGCAAGTGGCGGTAGAGCTTCTTCGGCTCGAAGAACACCACGGGATCGGGGCTGCGCAGCGCGGAGGTCAGCAGCCCCTTCGCGTCCGCGGGCGTCGAAGGAGAGACAACCGTGAGCCCGGGCGTGTGACAGAAGTACGCCTCCGGCGAGTCCGAGTGCAGCTCGGGCGCGCGCACGCCGCCGCCGCAGGGGATCCGGATCACCATGGGCATCGGCGCCTTGCCCTGCGTGCGCCAGCGGTAGCGGCTCACGTGGGTGAGGATCTGGTTCAGCGCCGGGTAGCTGAACGCGTCGAACTGCAGCTCGCAGACGGGCTGCAGCCCGGAGAGGCACAGGCCCACGGCCGAGCCCACAATGCCTGCCTCGGCCACGGGCGTGTCCACCACGCGCTCTGCTCCGAACCGGGCTTGGAGGCCCACCGTGATGCGGAAGACGCCCCCGCTACGGCCGATGTCCTCGCCCAGGAGGATCAACTTCGGGTTGCGCTCCATCTCCTCACGCAGGGCGCTCGTGAGCGCCTCCGCGAAAAGCATCGTGCTCATGATGAAGTTACCTTGTGCCCTGTTTGGCCTGGATGCGCTGCAGCTCCGAGAGATCCCGCTCCAGGGCAGGGGTCTTCCGTTCATAGGCATGCGCGAAGGCGAGCTCGGGACCGGGGATAGGCAATGCCTCAGCCTCGGCGATCGCATCCGCCATCTTCGCCAGGAACTCCTCGCGGTACCGGGCCGCCAGCTCCTCCGTCAGCAGCCCACGCCGCATGAGGAGGTTCGCGTAGCGCCCCACGCATTCCTCACGCCGGGCCTGCTCCGCCTCGGTGTCGTCGCGGTAGGCGGAAGGATCATCGGGGAACGCATGGGCCTGTGCGCGGTAGATGAGGCACTCGATGAAGGTGGGGCCTTCTCCTGCGCGGGCCCGGGCCGCCGCCTGGGACACCGCCTGGTAGACGGCGAGCACGTCATTGCCGTCCACGCGCACGCCCAGCATGCCATAGCCTGCGGCCTTGTCCGCGAGCGTGCGGGCCCGGGTCTGCCGGTGCACGGGCGTGCTGATCGCCCACTGGTTGTTGGTGCACAGGAGGATTAGCGGAGCGTTCATCACTCCGGCCATATTGGCGCCCTCGTGGAACTCCCCCTGGGACGTCGCTCCATCTCCAAAGAAGGAGAGCGCGACAGTATCCCGCCCCTGGAGCCGCTCGCCCCAGGCGAAGCCCGCGGCGTGGGGAACGTGCGAGGCCACGGGGATGCTGATCGCGCCGAGCCGCCACTGATGTGGATCCCACCAGCCCTGAGGGTGTCCCCGGCATCCGGCGAGCACGTGCGCCGGAGACATCCCTCGCACCAGTCCGAGCTTGTTCTCGCGATAGGAGGGGAACGCCCAGTCGCTGGCCTTCAAGGCCAACATTGCACCGACTTGGATGGCCTCGTGGCCCCACGAGATCGCCCACGTCCCGATGCGTCCATGCCGATGGTAGACGAGCGCCCGCTCGTCGAAGATGCGCAGGAACACCATCTGCCGGTACAGCTCGAGGGCGAGCGCCTCATCGACTCCCTCCGGGAGTGAGGCGTCAGCCGGATCTGCATTGCCAGGCTTCATGTTTCCGTCAGTCCAGGTTCTCTGGTTTTCGCATGACCAGATGGGGCGTGTTCGTCCTGTTCGGGTCATGCCAATAATGTTCGAAATGCGATGCTACCGAACTGATCAGGGACCAGACAATGCTGCCCTGGTTGCGGAGCGAGCGCCTGGTGCGCGGCCTCGGATCGCGCCCGAGGCTGCCAATCGGCCTCTGCGAGCTCTCGCATATCCATGAACTGACTCGCGTGATCCCCGCGAAGGATTCTCAATCGTGTCGACGATCCAGCGTGCCATTCAGGCGCTAGAGAAGGCGGAAGCGAAGATTGCAGCGCTCGAGCGGGCCAGGAGCGAGCCACTCGCGATAGTCGGACTGAGCTGCCGCTTCCCCGGAGGAAAGGATCCCGAGTCGTTCTGGCGGACCTTGGAGCAGGGCATCGACACGGTGAGGGAAATCCCCAATAGCCGTTGGCGCGTGGAGCCGTCGCTGCAGGGAGGACGGTGGGCGGCGCTGCTCGACGAGGTGGACGGCTTCGACGCGGCGTTCTTCGGCATCTCGCCGCGAGAGGCGTCCGGGATTGATCCACAGCATCGGCTCCTGCTCGAGGTCTCCACCGAGGCTCTGGAGAACGCGGGCATTCCGCTGGAGGCGCTGAACGGGACGCGCACCGGAGTCTTCACCGGCATCATGACCCAGGACTACCTGCACCTGACGCGGGATGCGGGAGAGGAGACGCTGGACGCCTACGCCACGACAGGAGTGGGGGCGTGCTTCGGCAGTGGCCGGCTCTCGTACGTGCTGGGGTTGCAGGGGCCGTGCATGACGGTGGACACGGCGTGCTCGTCGTCGCTGGTGGCGGTGCACCTGGCCTGTCAGAGCCTGCGCTCGGGCGAGAGCGACGTGGCGCTCGCCGGGGGCGTGAACCTCATCCTGTCTCCATGGACGATGCAGCTGGTCATCCAGATGCAGGCGCTGTCGCCGGACGGGAGGTGCCGAGCGTTCGACGCGAAGGCGAACGGGTTCGTGAGGGGAGAGGGCTGTGGGGTGGTGGTGCTCAAGAGGTTGTCGGACGCGGTGAGGGATGGAGACCGGATCCGAGCGGTGATCCGAGGCTCAGCAGTGAACCAGGACGGGAGGAGCACGGGGCTGACGGCGCCGAACGTGTTGTCGCAGCAGGCGTTGCTGCGCAAGGCGCTGGAGAGCGCGGGCGTGAAGCCGGCAGACGTGAGCTACGTGGAGGCGCACGGGACGGGGACGCCGCTGGGGGACCCGATCGAGATGGAAGCGCTCAGGGAGGTGTTGGGCGCGCCGGGGGAAGGGGCCGGGCTGTGCGCAGTGGGCTCGGTGAAGACGAACGTGGGGCACCTTGAGGCGGCGGCAGGGATAGCGGGTCTGATCAAGACGGTGCTGTCGCTGGAGAAGGAGAAGCTGCCGAAGCACGTGAACTTCGAGGCGTTGAACCCGCGGATAGAGCTGGAGGGGAGCCGGCTGCGAGTGGTGGGAGGTGGGCAGGAGTGGAAGAGGGGAGAGAAGGCGCGGGTGGCAGGAGTGAGCTCGTTCGGGCTGAGCGGGACGAACGCGCACGTGGTGTTGGAGGAGGGGCCCCGGCGTGAGGAGAGGGGAGGAGAGGAGGGAGGGGAGCACGTGGTGGTGGTGTCAGCGAGGAGTGAAGGAGCGCTGAAGGAGGCGGCGAAGGAGTACGCGGGGTACCTGGAGGGAGAGGAGGGGTTGAGGCTGGGGGACGTCGCGTACACGGGGCTGATGAGGAGGAGCCAGCACGAGCACCGGCTGGCGGTGGTGGGCAGCAGCGTGGAGGAGGTGAGAGAGGGCTTGAGGGGCTGGTCGGAGGGGAGGGAAGTGAGTGGGGTGGTGAGCGGGAGGGGAGGAGAGGGGAGCGCGCGAGTGGTGTTCGTGTACTCGGGGCAGGGAGCGCAGTGGAAGGGGATGGGGAAGGAGCTGATGGAGAGCTCGGAGGTGTTCCGGCGAGCGGTGGAGGAGTGTGAGGCGGGGTTTAGGGAGGTGGGTGGCTACTCGGTGGTGGAGGCGCTGAAGGGAGAGGAGCCGGAGAGGACGGACCAGATACAGGCGACGCTGTACGCGATGCAGGTGGGGCTGACGGAGCAGTGGAGGGCGTGGGGAGTGGAGCCCGAGGCGGTGGTGGGGCACAGCATGGGGGAGGTGGGGGCTGCGTATGCGGCGGGAGTGCTGAGCGCGAGGCAGGGAGCGGAGGTGATTTGGAAGAGAAGTCAGTTGATGAAGAGCAAGAGCGGGCAGGGGGCGACGGGGGTGGTGGAGTTGGGGTGGGAGCAGGTGAAGGAGGAGCTGAAGGGTTACGAGGGGCGGGTGGCGGTGAGCGCGGTGAACAGCGAGAGGATGACGGGGATAGCGGGGGAGAAGGAGGCGGTGGAGGAGTTGTTGAGGGGCTGGGAGAAGAGGGGAGTGTTCAGCCGGCGAGTGAAGATGGATGTGGCGGCACACAGCCCGCAGATGGAGGAGCTGAAGGAGCCGCTGAGGAGAGAGCTTTCGGGGCTGAGGCCACAGGCGGGGAAGGTGGCGCTGTACTCGACAGTGACAGGGGAGAAGGAGGAGGGGCGAGGGATGGGAGCGGAGTACTGGGTGAGGAACATGAGAGAGCCCGTGTACTTCGCGAAGGGATTGAAGGGAGCGATGGGAGGAGGGAGGAGCGTGGTGGTGGAGGTGAGCGCGCACCCGGTGTTGATGGCGGTGATGCAGCAGGTGGTGGAGGAGGCAGGAGCGAAGGAGAGGGTGAGGGTGGTGGGGAGCCTGAGGAGGCAGCAGGGGGAGAGGAGGGCGCTGCTGGAAGGGCTGGGGAGTGTGTATGCGTGGGGAGGGCGAGTGGAGTGGAGCAAGGGCCCCGAGAGTCAGGGCCGGTGCGTGCCGCTGCCGACCTACCCCTGGCAGCGTGAGAAATTCTGGGTGCAGACGAAGGGGGACGCGCCCGCGAGCGCAGGGCTGGTGAGAGGGGAAGGAGGGCACCCGCTTGCGGGAGCGGCATTCAGCGTGTCGACGCAGCAGGGGACGCGCTTCTGGGAGAGCACGCTCAGCGTGTCACGAGTGACGTACCTCAAGGATCACCGTGTGGGCGGAGCAGTGGTGGTGCCAGGAACCGGGTATGTGGAGATGGGGCTGTGGGCGGCGAAGGAGGCGTTTGGGACGGAGGGCGCGTACGAGCTGGAAGAGGTGAGGTTCCGAGCGGCGCTGGTGCTGGGGGAGGAAGGCCGGCGCGTGCAGGTGGCGCTGACGGTGGAGGGACCGGCGGAAGGTAGCTTCCGTGTCAGCAGCCAGGGGGAGGGCGAGGCGCAGTGGACGCTACACGCCAGCGGGCAGGTGAGGCGTGTGGCGGAGCAGCCGGTGCAGCTCGAGGCGCTGGAGGTTCTTCGCGCCAGAATGAGTTCAGGCAAGCCGGTCGATGGCTTCTATGAAGAGCTGAGAGGCAAGGGCCTCGAGTACGGGCCCACGTTCCAGGGCGTGCGCGAGTTGTGGAGCGGCGCCGGGGAGGCTCTGGGCCGCCTGGAAGTGCCAGAGGCGGTGGTGCAGGACCGCGCGTACCGGCTGCACCCAGCCGTGCTGGACGCGGCGCTTCAGGTGATAGGCCAGGCGGCTGGCCCGACAGGGGAGGCGGCGGCAGGAGACGCAGGCCCTTCCGTCCCGGTGCTGCTATCGCGAGTGAGGGTGTATCGCGAGGTGTCCCCGCGCATGTGGAGCTTCGTGCGGGTGGGCACGGCCCAGGGCGGGGAGTGGGAAGCAGAGATCGAGCTGAGGGACGACGCAGGGCAGCTGGTGGCCGAGGTGCGCGGGCTGCGTGCGGCGCCGCTGGGCGGCACGCAGACTGTGAAGCAGGAGGGCTTGCCGCTCCTGGTGCAGCGCTGGCTCAAGCAGGAGGCTGCGGCGGAGGAAGTGTCGAAGCCGGGCCGCTGGCTGGTGGTGCTCGATGAGGGCGGGTGGGCCGAGCGAGTCGCCCGGCAGTTGGAGGCGCGAGGCCAGCAGGTGGTGGCGTGGAAGCCGTCAGCGGGCGTTCCGATGGCCGCTGCGCTGGAGCAGGCCTTCAGTGATGAGGGAGGGCGAGGCGTGGTGATGTGCCACGGCCTGGATGTGGTGGTGCGGGAGAACAGCAGCGCCGAGGAGGTGCTGGGAGGGCAGGAGAGGGCGTTCCTGCGGGTGCAGGAGTTGGTGAAGGCGATGGGCCAGCAGCGTTGGCGCCAGGCGCCGCGGCTGTGGCTGGTGACGAAGGGCGCACAGCGGGTGGAGGGAGATGCCACCCCGGTGTCGCTGGGGCAGGTCGGGCTGTGGGGCCTGGGCCGGACTCTGGCGATGGAGCGCCCGGAGCTGTCCTGCAGACGGGTGGATGTGGATGGGGCCTCAGGTCAGGAGTTGCTGGTGAGGCAGCTGCTGGCCGAGTCGCAGGAAGAGGAGTGGGTGCTGCGCGAGGCGGGCACGTACGTAGGCCGGCTCGAGAAGATGGAGACGGTGCGCCGTGCCGAGCGGAAGGAGAAGGCGGGTGCGCGAGCGTTCCGGTTGGAGCTGGGGGCGTCCACGGGCTCGGACCGGCTGGCGCTGCGAGAGATCCCAGTGCGCCCTCCCGGCTCCGGTGAAGTGCGGGTGAGGGTGGCGGCGGTGGTGCTGCAGGTTCCCTCGGGAGATGCTGCGGGCTTGGCTGGAGACTGCGTGGGCCACATCGACGCGGTGGGCTCCGGCGTCGAGAGTTTCACGGTGGGCCAGCAGGTCATGTTGGCAGGGCGCTCGGAGGTGACCTCCGTCATCACCGCACCCATGTTCTCCGTTGTCCCATTGCCGAGGCCGCTGTCGGTCGAGCAGGCGGCGGCGATGCTCGCCCTGGTGGATGTCGCCATCCTCCTGCGCAACCCTCCCCAGCAGGCTGCGAGCTTGTTGCAGGAGGTCGCCCGGCTGAACGAGAGCGGCATCCTGAAGCCGCTGGCGCATCAACTCCTTCCCGTCTCACGCCTTCCGGTCGCGCTCCAGGAGACGGCGCAGGATCGGCACACCGGGAAGCTGGTGGTGGATCTGTCAGAGCCGGATGTCCCAATCTCGATGGGAGCGGAAGCAGGGCTGCTGAAGGAAGAGAGCAGCTACCTGGTGACAGGAGGGTTGGGAGGGCTGGGCCTGTCGGTGGCGAAGTGGCTCGTGGAGCAGGGAGCCAGGCGGCTGGTGCTGATGGGGCGAGGCGGAGCGGAGAGTGAGGAGCAGCGGGGTCAGGTGGAGGAGCTGAGGGCCCGGGGAGCGCGAGTGGAGGTGAGCCGAGGTGACGTGGGGAAGGTGGAAGAGGTGAGGAAGGCGGTGGAGATGGCGGAGGGGATGGGGCCGTTGAAGGGAGTGGTGCACGCGGCGGGAGTGGTGGAGGACGGGCTGCTGGAGCAGCAGACGGCAGAGAAGGTGAGCCGAGTGCTGAGGCCAAAGGTGGGTGGAGGGTGGAACGTGCACGAGGCGACGAGGAAGAAGGAGCTGGATTTCGTGGTGATGTACTCGTCAGCCGCGTCGCTGTTGGGCTCGCCCGGGCAGAGCAACTACGCGATGGGCAATGCGTTCATGGATGGGCTGGCGGAGTACCGCCAGGCGCAGGGGCTGCCGTGCGTGAGCGTGCAGTGGGGAGCGTTCTCGGAAGTGGGCATGGCCGCAGCGCTGGCCAACCGGGGCGAGAGGCTTTCCCAGCGGGGCATGAGCCAACTGACGCCGCAGCAGGGGCTCCGTGTGCTGGGGGAACTGCTGCACGCCGAGGAGGCGCAGGTGGGCGTGGTCCCGCTCGATGTACGCCAGTGGGTCGAGTTCTATCCGCACCTGGCGACGATGACGCGCTTCAAGGAGCTGCTGCAGACGAAGGCAGCCCCGCAGAAGGGAGATCCCGAGTTGGTGGCGCGCTTGCGGGCCGCGAGCGCGGTGGATCGGCCGGGGATGATGGAGTCGCTGGTACGGGAGCAGGCGGCGGCGGTGCTCCGGCTGAAGCCCTCACGTATCGATCGGGAGACGCCCCTGAAGGCGCTGGGCTTCGACTCGCTGATGGGCCTGGAACTGCGCAACAGGTTGGAGGCCCGGCTGGGCTTCACACTCTCAGCGACTCTGGTGTGGACGTACCCCCATGTCGCGGCGCTCACTGAGTACCTCTGCTCCTTGCTCGGAGCGGCGCTCGAAGACGGAGTGTCAGTGGACACCGCGGGCCTGCGAGGTGAAGCCGCTGCCACGCAGGCTGCCCACTCGGCCGGGGAACTGAAGCAGGAAATCACTGAGCGCGCGCTGGACGAGATGTCTGACGACGAGCTTGCAAGCCTGGGAGAGCAGTTGCTGGGCGGCACTCGCTCCACGGAAGTGACTTGATCCATGTCGAACGAAGGCACTGACAAGTTCAAGGATCTCTTCAAGAGATCCCTGGTGAAGATCTCCGAACTGGACGAGCGCGTCCGTCAGCTCGAGCACGAGAAGGCGGAGCCCATCGCCATCGTGGGAATGGCGTGCCGCTTCCCCGGGGGAGGCAGGGATCTCGAGTCCTTCTGGAACGCACTCGACCAGGGCGTGGACGCGATTACCCGCGTCCCCGAGAGCCGTTGGCGCACCGAGGACTGGCCGGAGCCTCCGGCGGTGCGCTGGGGCTCGTTCCTCGATCAGATCGAGCAGTTCGATCCCAGCTTCTTCGGCATCTCGCACCGCGAGGCGCTGAAGATGGATCCCCAGCAGCGGTTGCTGCTCGAGGTGAGCTGGACGGCCCTCGAGGATGCGGCGCAGCCCGCAGATCAGCTCATGGGCAGCCAGACCGGCGTCTTCATTGGCATCTCCACCCATGACTACCAGGAGCGGGTGTCCACGTTGCCGCCCGAAGACCTGGATGTGCACTGCGCCACCGGCAACATGTACAGCATCGCGGCCGGGCGGCTCTCGTATGTGCTGGGGCTGCAAGGCCCCGCCATGTCCGTGGACACGGCGTGCTCGTCGTCGCTGGTGGCGGTGCACCTGGCCTGCCAGAGCCTGCGCGCGGGCGAGTGCGGCGTGGCGCTCGCCGGGGGCGTGAACCTCCTGCTCTCGCCCGTGAGCATGCAGCTCGTCGCCCAGGCGCTGTCGCCGGACGGGAGGTGCCGAGCGTTCGACGCGAAGGCGAACGGGTTCGTGAGGGGAGAGGGCTGTGGAGTGGTGGTGCTCAAGAGGTTGTCGGACGCGGTGAGGGATGGAGACCGGATCCGAGCGGTGATCCGAGGCTCAGCAGTGAACCAGGACGGGAGGAGCACGGGGCTGACGGCGCCGAATGTGTTGTCGCAGCAGGCGTTGCTGCGCAAGGCGCTGGAGAGCGCAGGCGTGAAGGCCCGGGAGGTGAGCTATCTCGAGGCGCACGGGACGGGGACGCCGCTGGGGGACCCGATCGAGATGGAGGCGCTCAAGAAGGTGCTGGGCGCGCCGGAGGAAGGGGCTGGGCTGTGCGCGGTGGGCTCGGTGAAGACGAACGTGGGGCACCTTGAGGCGGCGGCGGGGATAGCGGGTCTGATCAAGACGGTGCTGTCGCTGGAGAAGGAGAAGCTGCCGAAGCACGTGAACTTCGAGGCGTTGAACCCGCGGATAGAGCTGGAGGGGAGCCGGCTGCGAGTGGTGGGAGGGGGGCAGGAGTGGAAGAGGGGAGAGAAGGCACGGGTGGCGGGGGTGAGCTCGTTCGGGTTGAGCGGGACGAATGCGCACGTGGTGCTGCAAGAGGCCCCCGTGCCAGCGGCTGCCGCCCAGGCCAGTCCTCACCGAGAGCGGCCGACGCACGTTCTGGCGCTCTCGGCGATGACCCACGAGGCCCTCCGTGCGCAGGCTCGCCAGATGTCCGAGCACCTGCTCTCGCATCGTGAGCAGCCGTTCGCGGATGCTTGCTTCACCGCCAACACGGGGCGCGCACACCTCGTGCACCGTCTCTCGGTGGTGGCGTCCTCTCCCGAGCAGGCCGCGGCGGAGTTGATGGCCTTCTCGCGAGACCCTGCCAGCGCGGGTTGCGCTCAGGGCGAAGCCACTCCTCAAGCTCTCGGGAAGGTGGCCTTCCTGTTCACCGGCCAGGGCTCCCAGTTCCTGGGCATGGGGCGTGAGCTGTACGAGACGCAGCCCGTGTTCCGCGAGGCGCTTGATCGGTGCGCGAAGATCCTCGAAGGGCGCCTGCCCAGGCCGCTGCTCTCCGTCATCCACGGGGAAGATCCGGAGCTGCTCGATCAGACGCAGTACACGCAGCCGGCCTTGTTCGCGGTGGAGTACGCGCTGACAGAGCTGTGGCGCTCTTGGGGGGTGACGCCGCACGCGGTCTTCGGGCACAGCGTCGGTGAGTTCGTGGCGGCCTGCGTCGCCGGGGTCTACACGCTCGAAGAGGGCTTGGGGCTCATCAGTGAGCGCGCGCGCCTCATGCAGGGGCTGAGCGCGCCCGGGGCCATGCTGTCCGTTCGCGCGAAGCCTGCTCGCGTCGAGCAGGCCCTGGCGCGCTACCAGAGCCGCCTCTCCATCGCCGCTTTCAATGGCCCCGAGCGCGTCTCCTTCTCCGGAGATCGTGACGCCGTGGAGGCACTCGCCGCCGAGCTGTCCGCGGAGGGCATCGAGGCCAAGGCGCTGCGTGTCTCGCACGCGTTCCACTCGGCGCACATGGAGCCCATCCTGCCCGCGCTGGAGCGGGAGGCCTCGAAGGTGGCCTTGCAGCCCGCGCGCATCCCCTGGGTGACCAACGTCTCGGGCGGAGTCTCCACGCGCGTGACGGCGGAGTACTTCCGGCGCCAGTGCCGCGAGCCCGTCCGGTTCACCGAGGCCATGTCCGCCCTGGCCTCGCTGGGCTGCGACGTGTTCCTGGAGGTGGGGCCTCACCCGACGCTGCTCGGGCTGGCGGCTGACTGCGTGTCCCAGGGCTCCTTCCTGCCCTCGTTGCGGCGCGGCCAGTCCGACTGGGCGGTGATCGGCCGGAGCCTGGGCGAGCTGTACGTGCGGGGGGCTCGCATCGACTGGCGTGGCTTCGACAAGCCTTACTCGCGACGCGTCGCCTCGGTGCCTCACTATCCGTTCCAGCGCTCCCGCTACTGGATCGACCGGGAGGAGCACCCGCTGCCCGGTGCGCGGCTCGATGCGAACGGCGAGCGCATCCTCAGCCCCGGTGAAGAGGCGCAGTACGTCATCGAAGTCAGCACCTCGCGGCAGCCGTATCTCGAGGACCACAAGCTCGAGGGCCGGGTGGTGGTCCCCGGGGCGTTCTATATGGCTACCGTGCTCGAGCTCGCCGCGCGGCTCCGGGGCTCGCGGGAAGGGCTGGGGCTGGAGGGGCTCGTCATCCCAGAGCCGCTCATTGTGTCGCAGCCCACCCGCCTGCACCTGCTCTTCGCCCCCGATGGCGAGGGCCGGCGCTTCCAGGCGTCGACCCCTGAGACGAACGGAGATCAGGTTTCCTGGCACACGCACGCAGCCGGCCGGTTGAAGGAGAAGGTGTCGGGGCATGAGCTGGGCACTGCACCCAGCTCGCTGGAGGCCCTGCGCGCGCGTTGCCCGAACGAGGCCGGGCTCGACGGGTTCTATCAGGCAGCTCAGGACGGTGGTCTGGAGTTGGGGCCCAGCTTCCGCTGGATCCGGCAGATGTGGCGCGGCGATGGCGAGGCCCTGGCCCGGCTTGGCAGGCCTTCGACGATCGAGTTCAAGAGCGGGGCTCCCCACCCGGGGATGATCGACGCGTGGCTGCAGGTGGTGGGCGCGGCGCTGCCCGCGGAGAGCACTTCCGCGACCTATCTTCCTTTCCGGATCGAGAGCCTTTGGTGCGGCGAACTCCCGGACGAGGAGCTGTGGTGCCACACCCGCTTCCGCCCGGGTTCCGGTGCGCCTGGTGAGAGCTGGTCCGGCGACGCGAAGGTCTACGATTCGAAGGGGCGGCTCGTCGGCTTCATCGAGGGGCTGCTGCTCAAGAAGGTGGCGCTCACCCGGCCAGCGCCCGCGCGCTCGCGGGTTCGTACCGATTGGATGTACGAGCTGGCGTGGCGGCCCAGCCCGCTCCCTGTGAGCCCGGTGCCGTCCTCGCGGCGGGTGCTCGTCTTCGGTGGGGCGGGCGATCAGGCGTGGGTAGAGGCACGGCGTCAGGCCGGAGGCACCTGGATCGAGGTGCTTCCAGGAGAGCGGTTCGAGCAGCTGGACGCGGAGCACTTCCGGGCCAATCCCGCGTCGCCCGAGGACGTGCGCCGCGTGCTCGAGTCCGTCAAGGAGCCGCTCCTCACTGATATCCTCTTCTTGTGGACGGCCGCCGCGGGCGACGACGCCGCCATGGCCGAGCGGAGCTGTCTGGGCGCGTTGCACCTGATCCAGGGCCTGGTCTCTGCGGGCCTCACGCCGCGCCTGTGGCTCGTCACTCACGGAGCGCAGCGCGTGGAGCAGGAGCCCCTCGCGCCAGCGCAGGCGATGCTGTGGGGCCTTGGCCGTACCGCAGGTAACGAGCATCCCGAGCTGTCGTGCGTCCTGGTCGACCTGGAGCCCGGGGACACGGAGCGGGTCTCGCTGCTGGCGGAGCTGGCTGCGGGCGCCACCGGGGAGACTCAGCTCGCGTGGCGCGGTGGTAAGCGCTACCTCGCGCGGTTGGTGCAAGCCGGTGAGACGCGCGGCGCGCTGCGGCTCCCGGATGCCGAGTCCTACGTGCTGCAGATCGCCCGGCGTGGAGTGCTGGAGGATCTGACCCTGGTGCCGAGAGGCCGCCGGGAGCCGGCAGCCGGAGAGATCGAGATCTCCATCGAGGCGATGGGTCTGAACTTCCGCGACGTGCTCAACGCGCTCGGGATGTACCCGGGCGATCCGGGCCCCCTGGGGCTCGAGTGCGCTGGCACCGTGACGCGCGTGGGTCCTGGGGTGGCCCATGTGGCCGTGGGCGATGCCGTGATGGCGCTCGCTCCAGAGAGCTTCGCCCGGTATGTCACCGTGGACGCCCGGAAGGCCGTGCGCCGCCCGAAAGGCATGAGCGCCGCGGAGGCCGCCACCATCCCGGTCGCGTTCCTCACCGCATGGTATGGCCTGCACCGGCTCGGCCGCATCACGCGGGGAGATCGGATCCTCATCCACGCCGCGGCGGGGGGCGTTGGCATGGCCGCCGTGCAGGTCGCCCAGCGCGCGGGTGCCGAGGTGTTCGCCACGGCCAGCCGAGGCAAGTGGAGAGCCCTCCACCGCATGGGCGTGAAGCGGGTGATGAGCTCGCGCACCCTCGACTTCGCGGACGAGATCCGACGTGACACCGGCGGACAGGGCGTCACGCTGGTGCTCAACTCGCTCACCGGCGAGTTCATCCCCAAGAGCCTGGCGATCATGGCTCCGGGGGGCCGGTTCCTGGAGATGGGCAAGGTGGATCTGTGGGAGCCCGAGCGCGTCGCGGCGCACCGGTCCGATGTCTCGTTCCAGGCGTTCGACCTGGGGACGGTGGGACCCGACGAGATCCAGGAGATGCTCGTCGAGCTCGCCGGGGCTTTCGAGCGCGGCGAGCTGCGCCCTCTGCCGAGGCGCGACTTCCCAATCACCCGCGCGATCCCCGCCTTCCGGTGGATGCAAGGGGCCCGGCACGTGGGCAAGGTGGTGCTCCTGCCCCCCGAGGCTGCTTCCGCCGCGTTCTCCGCGCGCGAAGACGCGTCCTATCTCGTCACCGGTGGCCTGGGGGCGCTCGGGCTTCGGGTGGCACGATGGCTGGCTGGGTGCGGAGCACGGCACCTCGTGCTCTGCGGGCGCAGCGGCGTCACCACGGACGCGCAGCGGACAGTCCTGAGCGAGCTGGCCGGGGCTGGCGTGCATGTCGAGGTGCTGGCGCTGGATGTCTCGGACAAGGCGCGTCTGGGCGAGGCCCTGGCGGAGCTCGAGCGGCGCATTCCGCCGGTGCGGGGCATCTTCCACAGCGCGGGTGTCCTGGACGACGGCATCCTCCTGCGCCAGACGCCGGAGCGCTTCCGCAAGGTTCTGGCTCCGAAGGTGGACGCCGCGCTCGCGCTCCATGAGCTGACCCGGGATCGGGTGCTCGATCGGTTCGTGCTCTTTTCGTCCGTGGCTTCACTCATGGGTAGCCAGGGACAGGGCAACTACGCTGCGGCCAACGCGTTCCTCGACGCCCTGGCGCACGCGCTGCGGGATGAAGGCGTCTCCGCGGTGAGCATTAACTGGGGCGCCTGGACGGAAGGCATGGCCGGGAGGCTGGATGCTCAGCAGTCCGGGCGTGTGGCCTCTCAGGGCATGGGCGTCATCCCTCCCGAGGAGGGCATCGCGCTGCTGGAGCGCGTCCTGGTCAGCGGCGCGGCGAATCTGGCCGTTCTCCCCATCGACTGGTCGGCGCTGACGGCTCGTGCCGCGGCGCTTCCTCCGTTCCTGGCGGAGGTGGCGCCTCGTGGCGAGCAGCAGGGCGCGCCCGTGCTTGTCGGCACGGAGCTGGTCGAGCGCCTGCGCCGGGCCGCGCCTGATGAGCGTGCCGAGTTGCTGCGAGCGGCGGTGCAAGGACAGGCCGCGAAGGTCCTGGGAGCCCCCTCGGCCTCGGACGTTCCCCTGCGACGGCCGTTGCGTGAGCTGGGCCTGGACTCCCTCATGGCGGTCGAGCTGCGCAATGCCCTGGCGCGCATGGTGGGCAAGCCGCTCCCGGCAACCCTGGTGTTCGATCACCCGACGCTCGAGCAGATCGTCCGGTATCTGCTCGATCAGGTCCTCCAACTCGAGGATGTGGCCGCCAGCTCTACGGTGGAGGCGGTGGCGGAGCAGGCCGCGGACGAGCCGATCGCGATCGTGGGCATGGCCTGCCGCTTCCCGGGAGGAGCCAACAGCCCGGAGGCCTTCTGGTCTCTGCTCCGGGATGGAGTGGATGGCATCCGCGAGGTGCCTCCGGAGCGGTGGCGCATCGACGACGTCTACGATCCCGAGCCTGGGCGGGCGGGGAAGATGTACACCCGCTGGGGCGGTTTCCTGGACGGCGTGGATCGCTTCGACGCCGGTTTCTTCGGCATTGCGCCGCGCGAGGCTGCGGCCATGGATCCCCAGCAGCGGCTGCTGCTCGAGGTGACCTGGGAGGCACTGGAGAGCGCCGGCCAGCGTGACGACGCGCTGATGGGGAGCCCCACCGGCGTGTACCTGGGCATCTGCGGGAGCGACTATGCGCAACTGTCTCTGGGCTCGCTGGGCAGCGACGTCCACGCCGGGACGGGGACCGCGTTCAGCGTGGCGGCCGGACGGCTCTCCTACGCGCTGGGGCTGAAGGGACCGGCGATCGCGATCGAGACGGCCTGCTCCTCCTCGCTGGTGGCGGTGCATCTGGCCTGCCAGAGCCTTCGCTCGGGAGAGACCCAACTGGCCCTGGCGGGTGGCGTCAACCTGATGCTGACGCCTGAGCTGACGATGTACTTCTCCCAGATCCGCGCGATGGCGCGCGACGGCCGGTGCAAGGCGTTCTCCGCCGCGGCGGACGGGTATGTGCGCAGCGATGGTTGCGGAATGGTGGTGCTCAAGCGCCTGTCCGCCGCCCTTCGGGATGGCGATCCGATCTGGGCGGTGGTCCGGGGCTCGGCGGTGAACCAGGACGGCCGGAGCAATGGGCTCACGGCTCCAAATGGGCCCTCACAGGAGGCGGTCATCCGGGGAGCGCTGCGGCAGGCCGGGCTCACTCCCGCGGACGTGGGTTACATCGAAGCGCACGGCACGGGGACTCCGCTGGGCGATCCGATCGAGCTGCAGGCGCTCGGTGCGGCGCTCGGCAAGGGCCGCCCAGCCGATCAGCCGCTGCTCGTCGGCTCAGTGAAGACGAACATTGGTCACTCGGAGGGAGCAGCGGGCATCGCTGGCCTGATCAAGGCCGTGCTGGTGCTGCGTCACGAGGCGATTCCTCCCAGCCTGCACTTCACGGAGCCCAATCCGCACATTCCGTGGGACAGCCTGCCCATCCAGATTCCCACTCAGCTTGTCCCCTGGAAGCGAGGAGAGAAGGCGCGAGTGGCGGGAGTGAGCTCGTTCGGGTTGAGCGGGACGAATGCGCACGTGGTGTTGGAGGAGGGGCCCCGGCGTGAGGAGAGGGGAGGAGGGGAGGAAGGGGAGCACGTGGTGGTGGTGTCAGCGAGGAGTGAAGGAGCGCTGAAGGAGGCGGCGAAGGAGTACGCGGGGTACCTGGAGGGTGCGGAGGGAGTGAGGCTGAAGGACGTTGCGTACACGGGGCTGATGAGGAGGAGCCAGCACGAGCACCGGCTGGCGGTGGTGGGCAGGAGCGTGGAGGAGGTGAGTGGAGGGCTGAGGGGCTGGTCGGAGGGGAGAGAGGTGAGTGGGGTGGTGAGTGGGAGGGGAGGAGAGGGGAGCGCGCGAGTGGTGTTCGTGTACTCGGGGCAGGGAGCGCAGTGGAAGGGGATGGGGAAGGAGCTGATGGAGAGCTCGGAGGTGTTCCGGCGGGCGGTGGAGGAGTGCGACGCGGCGTTTCGGGAGGTGGGTGGGTACTCGGTGGTGGAGGCGCTGAAGGGAGAGGAGCCGGAGAGGACGGACCAGATACAGGCGACGCTGTACGCGATGCAGGTAGGGCTGACGGAGCAGTGGAAGGCGTGGGGAGTGGAGCCAGAGGCGGTGGTGGGGCACAGCATGGGGGAGGTGGGGGCTGCGTATGCGGCGGGAGTGCTGAGCGCGAGGCAGGGAGCAGAGGTGATTTGGAAGAGAAGTCAGTTGATGAGGAGCAAGAGCGGGCAGGGGGCGACGGGGGTGGTGGAGTTGGGGTGGGAGCAGGTGAAGGAGGAGCTGAAGGGTTACGAGGGGCGGGTGG
>NZ_JMCB01000033.1 GCF_000737315.1 Hyalangium minutum | reverse complement strand
TGCTCGCCTCCGAGTGCCCGGCCGCTACCAACATCAACGTCGCCGCTGGCGAGCCGTTCAACGTCTACAACGACGTGAACTGCGACTGATTTTCAGTTCGACATATCTGATGTAAGACAGGCCGGGACCTTGTACATCCCGGTCTGTTTTGTTTGTGGGGAGGCCCTCGCATGCCCAGTCAGAAAAGGCGTGGTTTCACCCTGATTGAATTGATGATCGTGGTGGCGATCATCGGCATCCTGGCAGCCATCGCCATTCCCAACTTCGTTCGTTTCCAGGCGCGTGCACGGCAGGCCGAGGTCTCTGCGAACCTCAAGTCCCTGTACAATGGGATGAAGACGCTGACGCAGATGCCCATGCAGATCCGCGTGCCAGGCTTTGCTCCCGAGCGGGGCAACCGCTACAGCTACCACATGGCCGCCTCCTGCGCGAGCGCCGAGTCCCGCTCGGCCCAGAACTCCGTGCGCAATCCGCAGGATGACTGCGTCGAGGCGGACACGTTCCGATACCCATCGCTGGTGCCGCTCTTCACCCCGACGCTCGCCGCGACAGCGGACTGGGGCCCCGATGCCAACGCCGCGGGAATGACGGTGACGCCCGGCGTCTACTCCACCGGCAATAATCAGGTCTGGCACTTCATCGCCTACGCCGCTGGGGATGTGGACAACACGATGGGGACGGACAAAGCGGACTCCTGGCTCATCGCCTCTTCCGATGGAGCGGTCGAGCCTGTCTGCCCCAGCACAGGCGGCGCTGCGGTTCACATCGCCGCAGGTGAGCCGTTCAACGTCTACAACGACGTGAACTGCGACTAGGCAGGGAAGGCCCTGCTGCCTTGCCGTGTTGGATGTTCATTGGCACGCCATGGGCGCTGCCAGTAGGGTACGGACCTCCAAGCAATGAAGCCCCTCGTCACAGTGGCGATTCTGCTGGCGGGTCTCGGGACGGTGGCAGCCCTCTCGGAACCGCCGCGCGACCCGCCTCGCGGCCCCTATCAAGCCCCGCTGCTTCCTCGAATCGAGCTGCTGCGCGTCATTGGCGCTGGCCAGCAATCGCTCGTCGCGGACTACTACTGGCTCCAGGCCATCCAAGCCGCTGGGCGCGGCGGGAGCAGCCTGGAGGCCACCCGCTACCTGGACCTGTTCTATTACGCGGACCTGGTGACGGACCTGGATCCCAAGTTCCACAAGGTCTACCTGTTCGCGGGCAACACCATCCCCACGAACCTCGGCCGTGAGAACTGGGTGAACACGAAGGAGGCGCGGAAGATCCTCGAGAAGGGCGTGAAGAACTTCCCCCAGGATTCCTCGCTGCGCCTCTACCTGGCCTACAACCTGAGCTACTTCTTCGGTGAGCACGCGGCCGCCGCGGAGCACCTGCGCATCGCCGCCACGCTGCCCACCGTGGACAAGTTCGTGCCCGAGATCGCCTCGCGCATGCTGGCGTTCAACCGCCGCTTCGATGCCGCGCTGGCCCTGGCCGAGTCCTTCCGGGACAACGAGACAGATCCAGAGCTGCGCCAGCTCTTCGAGGAGCGCGTGAAGGAGATCCAGCGCGAGCAAGTGCTCGTGCAGATCGACGACGCCATCGTCGCCTTCAAGCAGAAGGAGGGGCGGCTGCCCTCGCCGCTCTCCGAGCTGGTGACGAAGGGCTACCTGAGCGCCATCCCGACCGACCCCATGGGCGGCGTCATCTACATCGGCGAGGACGGGCGCAGCGCCTCCAATTCCAGCACCCTGCGCCTGGAGCCCATCGACTACCGCAAGAAGATGGAGCAGTCGGAAAAGCAGAAGGAACAGCAGGGCCACTCCAACGCACCGAACTCCCCATGAGCGCTCCCACGACGCTGGCCATCGAGACACGGGACCTGTCGAAGACGTATCGACTGGGGTTCTGGATGAACAAGCGGGTGCTGGCTCTCCAGAACCTCAACCTCTCCATTGAACCTGGACAGGTCTACGGGCTGCTCGGCCCCAACGGGGCTGGGAAGTCCACCACCATCAAGATTCTGATGAACCTCGTCCAGGCGACGAGCGGCACGGCAACCCTCTTCGGGCACCCACCGAACTCCAAGGAGGCCCGCCGCAACGTGGGCTTCCTGCCGGAGAACCCCGCTCCGTATGAGTACCTCACGGGCGAGGAGTTCGTCCGGCTGGCCGGGCAGCTCGTCGGGCTGAGCGGCAAGGAGCTGGACGCGCGGGTGAAGGAGGTCCTGGGCTCGGTGGGCATGTCGCGCACGGCCGGCCTGCAGATCCGGCGCTACTCCAAGGGCATGGTGCAGCGCATCGGCCTGGCGCAGGCGATTGTCGGGCGGCCCAAGCTGCTCATCCTGGACGAGCCGACGAGCGGCCTGGACCCGGTGGGCCGGCGGGAGATCCGCGACCTCATCCTCCAGGAGCGCGAGCGCGGCACCACGGTGCTCTTCTGCACGCACATCATTCCGGACGTCGAGGCGCTGTGCACCCGGGTCGCGGTGCTCGTCAACGGCCGGCTGGCCCGCGAGGGCAGCGTGCAGGAGCTGCTCACCACGCAGGTGCCCGAGGTGGAGCTCACCGTGGAGGGCATGGCGGCGGACGCGGTGCGCGGCCTCGGCCATCCCATCGAGCAGATGCAGGACCTGCACAACCGCCTGCTGCTTCGCGCCAAGGACGCCCACGTGCAGCCGCTCCTCCAGAGCGTGCTGGCGGCGGGTGGCCGCGTCACCAAGATTCAGCCGACCCGCTTCTCGCTAGAGGATCTGTTCCTCCAGGCCATGAGCGAAGCCCGTCACGGGACCGTCGGAGGAGAGATCGCATCATGATTCGGCCGTTCCTCGCGCTCACGTTCAATGGCTTCCGAGAGGCGCGGCGCAACCGCGTCACAGTCGTGGTCGGCGCGTTCGCGTTCGGCCTGCTGGTGGCCTCGTCGCTGCTGACCAACCTGAGCATCTCCACCTTCGATCGCGTGCTCACGGACGTGGGCATCGGCATCATGAGCATCGTGCTGGTGCTGCTGGCCGTGTTCCTGTCCAGCGGCATGCTGAGCCGGGAGATCGAGCGGCGTACGCTGTTCCTCATCGTCTCCAAGCCCATCTCGCGGGCGCAGTTCCTCATCGCGCGCTTCGCGGGGAACATGCTGACGCTGGGGGTGATGCTGGCGGCCATGGCGGTGCTGTTCTTCATCCAGATCGCCCTCTACGGCACGCTCTTCACCGAGGCCCAGTTCGTGGCCATCGTCATGCTCTTCTTCGAGCTGCTCATCCTCAGCAGCATCGGCTTCGTGATGTCGAGCTTCTCCAGCCAGATGGTGTCGGCCACGGTGACGATTGGCGCGTACTTCGCCGGACACCTGAGCGGGGACATCTACGAGATGTCGAAGAAGGCGGAGGAGCCCTTCCTGCGGTGGCTGGGCAAGGCGGTGTACTACGTGCTGCCCAACCTCTCGCGGCTCAACTACCGCGTGCAGGCCACCTACGAGATTCCCACCCCGGTATCGGAGCTGCTGCCGTCCATGCTCTACGCCGTAGGGTACTCGGCGGTGCTGATCACCCTGGCGGCCTTCATCTTCTCGCGCCGTGACTTCAAGTAGGCGGACGGGATTGGCGGCCTTGTGAGTGACGCCTTTGTCCAGTTGGGCCTCTCACCAGAGGCCTTGGACGCCTTGCGCCGAGCGCGCTTCGCGCAGCCCACGCCCATCCAGAGCCGGGCCATTCCGCCCGCCCTGGCCGGCAAGGACGTCATCGGCTGCGCCGCGACCGGCACCGGGAAGACGGCTGCCTATGTGCTGCCCCTCGTGGAGCGCTTCGCCGGGCGCAAGGGCATCTTGGGGTTGGTGCTGGCCCCTACTCGCGAGCTGGTGCTGCAGATTGCCGAGCCCGTGCGCTTCTTCGCCGAGCCTCGGGGCCTCACGCACGCCGTGGTGATTGGCGGCGAGGACATGGCCGCCCAGGTGGAGGCGCTGAAACAGCGGCCCTCGTTCGTCCTGGCCACGCCGGGGCGGCTGGTGGACCTCCTCGAGGCTGGAGTCGCCGCGTTCCCGAAGCTGGAGGGCCTGGTGCTCGATGAAGCGGACCGGATGCTCGACATGGGCTTCCTGCCGCAAATCGAGCGCATCCTCGCTGCACTCCCCTCGCGCCGGCAGACGCTCCTGTTCTCCGCCACGCTGGGCCCGGATGTGACGCGCTTCGCCCGGGAGCAACTGCGCTCGCCCGTCCGCGTGGAGGTGACTCGCAGCGGCACCCCCGCCGAGCGCGCCGAGCAGCGCCTGTACCGCGTCAAGCCCGAGGAGAAGACGCCCCTGCTGCTCGCGCTGCTCGCGCGCGACGAGGCCACGGCGCTCGTCTTCACCCGGACCAAGGAGCGCGCGGACAAGGTGCTCACGCACCTGCAGCGGGCGGGGTACCGGAGCGCGGTGCTGCATGCGGACCGCACCCAGAACCAGCGCAAGCAGGCGATGGAAGGGTTCCGGAAGGGGACCTACCGCTGCCTCGTGGCCACCGACATTGCCGCCCGGGGACTGGACGTGGAGGACGTAGGGCACGTCATCAACTACGACCTGCCCCACGCTCCCGAGGACTACGTGCACCGCATCGGACGTACGGCCCGGGCCTCGGCGAGTGGCATCGCCTCCACGTTCGCCACCCACAAGGATGACCCGGTGCTCGCGCGCATCGAGCACATCATGCGCGCGAAGATCCCTCGGGTCCCCGTGCCTCGGGAGGACCCCGTCTTCCAAGCCGAGTGGGAGCGGCTGATGTCCTCTCAGCGCGACCCTGGCCCGCAGCAGAAGGACCACGGAGTGCCGCAGCACGAGCCGGGGAAGGCACCTGGACGGCATGCCCGGACGCACAAGAAGCGCCCTGGGTGATACTGTCCGTCCCCCGCAACAGGCCCTACCGAGGGGGACGCATGAGCGGAATCTGTGGCTATGTCGGCGATGCCTCCCCCGAGCTCCTCACGGCGATGCTCGGGGCGATCGACTACCGCGGCGACCGGACCGATACCGCGCACGCGCCCGGCGTGGGACTCGGCTACCGGTGGTGGGGCGGCCGCCCAGGGAAGTCCGCCTCGATCCTCCGACAGGGGGCCCACCTCGTCGCTTGCGCTGGGACGCTGACCCCACCCTCGGATTCGCCCGCCGAGACCCTCCTGAAGCGGCTCTCCGGCGGCGGCTCCGCGCTCGATGACCTGGATGGAGCCTTCGCCTGCGCGTGGTGGGACGGAGAGCGTCGGCGGCTGACGCTGGCACGCGACCCTTTTGGCGTCCGCTCGCTCTACTACGCAGTGCAAGGCGGCGTGCTCTACTTCGCGAGCGAGCTGAAGCAGCTCCTCGCCATCCCGGGCTTCGAGGCCGTGCTGGAGCCCTCCGCGCTCCACAAGTACCTCACCTTCTCCTTCGTTCCCGGCGCGGATGTGCCCTTGCGCGGCGTGAAGCGCCTGCTGCCCGGCCACGTCGGCGTCTTCGAGGGTGGCCAGCTCTCCGTCACGCCCTACTTCACCCTGCGCGAGCAGATCGATCCCGCGCTCGAGGATCAGGCCACCGCGGTACGGCGGGTGCGGGCGCTCTGCAAGAAGGCCGTGCAGAAGCGGCTCAACGGTGAGCCCGAGGTGGCCCTCTATCTCTCGGGCGGCATCGACTCCTCGGGCGTGGCGGTCTGGCTCAAGGAGGCAGGCGTCAAGGTCCAGGCCTTCAGCCTCGACTTCGGCGAGCGCAGCGTGGAGCGCGAGCAAGCAGAGCAGGTTGCCAAGATGCTGGAGCTGCCGCTCACCTGGGTGAAGTCCTCGGGCGAGGACGTAGGCGCGGCGCTGATGGATCTCGTCTGGAAGCTGGACCTGCCGTTCGGCGATGCAGTGACGGGGCCGCAGTTCTTGCTGGGCCGGGCGGCGCGGCAGGCCGGCTTCTCGGCTGTCTTCAATGGCGAGGGCGGCGACCAGCTCTTCGGCGGGTGGACCTCGAAGCCCATGGTGGCCGCCGAGGTCTACGGTGGCCTGTACGAGGACTCACCCGAGGAGCCCGAGGAGATCTACCTGCGTTCGTACCACCGCTTCTACGGGCTGGAGGACGCGCTCTACACCCCCGAGTTCCGTGCCCAGATCGGCGGGCCCGGCCAGCGGCGCGCACTGCTGCGGCCCTACCTGGGCAGCCCGGAGATTCCCCACTTCCTGAACCGAGTGCGCCTGGCGGACATCGCGCTCAAGGGCTCGCAGAACATCCTCCCGCGCGCCGAGCGGATCGCCAACGCCTGGGCGCTCGACATGCGGGTGCCGCTGTTCGACCGCGAGCTGGCCATGGCCTCGTTCGCCCTGCCCCCTCGGCTCAAGCTCCACGGGGCCTGCGAGAAGTACGTCCTCAAGCTGGCGCTGCAGGACAAGCTCCCGGACGACATCGTCTGGCGGCGGAAGTTCGGCATGAGCGTGCCCGCCACGGACTGGGTGCTCGGGCCGCTCGCGCCACTCATGGAGGAGCTGCTCGGAGCCACGGCGGTGCGCAAGCGCGGCATGTTCCGCGAGGACTACATCGCGCGGCTGCGCAAGGGACAGGACCAAGCGGATGAGACGCGGCGTCGGCGCATCGGCGAGAAGCTGTGGGCGCTCGCGATGCTGGAGGCGTGGATGAGGGTGTTCGTGGATGGCCGGGGCCGCCGGCCGGGAGGTGCGGCGTGATCTGCATCCGCTGCCAGCACGACTCGAAGTACCCCGAGCGCAAGGACACCCATACGTGTCCCAACTGCGGAGGCCGGTTCGCCTTCGAGCCTCGCGAGAATGATCCCTTCACTGACATGGCCTTCCAGAAGGCCATCGACAAGGTGTCGGCGGGGGGCCAGGTGAAGTGGGGGGTGGAGCACCTCTATTACGAGCTCTGCCGCAAGCCGAGGATCGCGAACGCCAAGGTGGCGCTCCTCGTGATGCTCTTGTTCATCGGCTTCTTCATGGGCTTCGTGGTGGGCCGGGCGGCGCCCGCCGTCCTCATCGTCTACATCCCAGCCCTCCTCCTGCTGCTGTACATGATTGCCGCGAATATGGGGACGAAGGTGCTCCCCCGGGGCGACTTCGAGCGGATGTGGGATCTCTGGGGTTCGGTCCACGGCAAGCCCAAGGGCGTGATTGCGCGCAAGCCCCAGGACGACAAGCCCGCCCGGGCGCCGGATCCGGACATCGGTGACTATTCGTTCGATCGGGCCGTCATCTGTGATCGCGCGCGCACGGTGGACCTGCTGTTGGCCAACAACTTCCACTTCGAGAACAACTGCGCGGTGCTGTCGATGGGTGGCTACCCGCAGCAGGCCTTCGAGACCGTGCGGCGAATGCTCCGGCGCAACCCGCGGCTCGAGGTGTACACGCTCCATGACATCACCCCCGAGGGGTGCCGAATGGCCCACCGGCTCGCGAACGATCCCGCGTGGTTCAAGGGCCTGGGGATCCGGATCGTCGACGTGGGGCTGAGGCCTGTTCACGCCTCGCCGTTCCACAAGCTGTTCGAGAAGAGTGCACAGGAGGTCCCTTCGGGCGGTGGCATCTCTCCCGATGAAGCCAAGTGGCTGTCCCAGCACAGGCTGGAGCTGGCGGTCATCCGTCCCGAGCAGATCGTGAAGCGGCTGTTCCGCGCCATGAGCCAGAGCCAGCAGGCTGCCCGGGCTGCCACGCCCTTGCTTGGAGGCCGCGGCGCGACGGGCCGTGTTGCCGGGAGCGCCGCGGGAGTCGCCGCGGGAGCCGCCGTGCTATTGCCCGCAGCCGCCATGGCGGGCCGACAAGACGGCCAGGAGTTGGCACGGCAGAAGAAGCAGGCCGCTGACCAGAGCAGCAGCGGTGGCGGGGATGGCGGAGGCGGAGGCGGAGATTCCACCTGGGAGGTGGATACCGACTCCTTCTCCTCGGATGCCGACGTCTCGGACGGTGGCGCGGATAGCTTCGGGTAGTCATGCCAGAACCGCTGTTGCTCAAGCCCAAGCCGGGACCACCGTTCGGAACGGGAGTGACCCGCCGCCGCCCTACCGGGCGCGTGGGTGGCCTCGTCTCCACCGCCGTGTCTCCCGAGCAAGCCCGAAGCGCCTCGGAGGCCATGGTGCGCTCCCTGGGGCCTGGAGCCCAGGTGCTCTCCCCGGCGCAGGGCTCAGCGCTCGTCGCGGACTGGGACGCGTGCTGGCTGGACGGCAAGCGCCTCGAGGAACTCTCTCAGTGGAGGGCTCTCGTGGCGGCAGGCCGCCTGTCCGAGGTGAACGGGGCGTTTGCGCTCGCGTGGGTGTCCGACGGCGAGCTCCGGCTCTCGCGGGACGCCATCGGCGAGCGGACGCTCTACTACTCGAAGGTGCCCCAGGGATGGATCTTCGCCTCGACGATCCATGCGCTGCTGGCCAGTGGCCTCGTCCCACGTCGGCTCCATCTGCGCGGCGTCGCGACGTACCTCAGCTATGCGTATCTCCCCGGCGAAGAGACCCTCGTGGAAGGCGTCCTGGAGGTCTTGCCGGGCGAGGTAGTGCACCTGCCGCTTGGAGGAGGCGCTCCCCGCCGCGAGTCATTCTGGTCCGTGCCGGAAGAGGTGGACGCGAGCGCTCCCCTTCCTCCGGAAAGCGAGGAGGCCCTGCGCCAGCAGCTGCGGGTGGAGTTGGAGGGAGCCGTCCATCGCAGGCTGCCCTCGGGCGAGAAGGTGGGCGCATTCCTCTCGGGAGGGCTGGACTCCAGTCTCGTGGTCGCGCTGGCGAAGCGGCTGCATGACCAGGAGGTCATCACCTGGTCGGTCTCGTTCGGCCCCGAGTACCGAAACGAGCTGCCATTCAGCACCCTCGTTGCCGACCATTGCCGCACCACCCACCGCATCGTGGAGCTGTCTCCTCAGGTCATCGTCCACCACCTGGACGAGACGATCGCGCTGCACTCGGATCCCATTGGAGACCCGTTGACCGTGCCCAACGCACTGCTCTTCCGCGAGGCGAGCGCGGAGGTGGGCGTGGTGCTCAACGGCGAGGGCGGCGATCCCTGCTTCGGAGGGCCGAAGAACCTGCCGATGCTGCTGGCGGAGTTGTACGGAGACGTCGCGGGAGCCGAAGACGCGTCGCTCGCGCGAGAGCGGAGCTACCTGCGAGCCCACCTCAAGTGCTTCGATGACTTCGACCTGGCGCTCTCGCGGAAGATGAAGGAGGCGCTCGCGGCCCAGCCCATCGAGGCCTCGCTGGTCCCCCTCTTCACCGATCCCCGCTGGAAGACCTTCGTAGGCAAGCTGATGGCGCTCAACCTGATCCTCAAGGGCGCCCACCACATTCTGCACAAGGTGGACGAGGTCAGCGCCCCGTTCGGCATGCTCCCTCGGGCACCGTTGTTCGACGAGCGCGTGGCGGAGGTGGCCTTTCGCGCGCCACCGCAGATCAAGCTCAAGGGTTCGGTGGAGAAGTACCTGCTCAAGCGCGCCGTGGAGGACCTCCTGCCGCGCGACATCATCGAGCGGCCCAAGAGCGGCATGCTCGTGCCCGTCGAGGGCTGGTTCCAGGGCCCGCTGCTGCCGCAGGCACGCCAACGGCTGCTGGACGGGCTCCCACGGTGGGAGCTGTTCGACCGCGCGTGGCTGGAGCGGCTGCTCTCCGGCAAGCTGGGCGGCCTGCGCCCGCGCCATGGGGTGAAGATCTGGCTCCTCATCACCCTGGAGGCCTGGCTGCGCAAGGTGCTCGCCCCGTAGGCGATACCGTCCCTACGCCTGCCCGGTGTCGCCGCCGTCCTCGCGGTCCCCCAGGCCGTGCTTGGCCGCCCGGTACCGGAAGGAGCGGAAGCTCAGCCCCAGCAGATCCGCCGCGCGCGTCTTCACGCCTCCGGCTCGCTGCAGCGCCGCCAGCAGATACCGCCGCTCGGCATCGTCGAGGTACCGCTCCAGCGAGAAACCTGTCGGCAGTTCCACCGTACCCGCTGCCTGCTGCTCCGACTCCCGCTCACCGCGCAGCGCGGAGGGCAGCGTGTCCGGCCCCAGCACGTCCACATCCGCCAGCGTCGCCGCGCGCTCCACGATGTTCTGCAGCTGCCGCACGTTGCCCGGGAACGAGTAGCGCTCGAGCACCTCGATCGCCTCCCGGGAGAAGTCCAGGTTCGGCTTGCCCAGTTCCTCGCGCATCTGCATCAGGAAGTGGCGCGCCAGCAGCGGAATGTCCCCCGTGCGGTCGCGCAGCGGCGGCAGATCCACCGTGATGACGTTGAGCCGGTAGAGCAAGTCCTCGCGGAAGCGGCCCGCCTTCACCTCCACCTCCAGCCGCTTGTTGGTGGCCGCCACCACGCGCGCGTTGAACGGCACCTCCGTGGAGCTGCCCACCGGCTTCACCCGCCGCTCCTGGAGCACGCGCAGCAGCTTCACCTGCGTGGACATCGGCACCTCGCCGATTTCGTCCAGGAATACCGTCCCCTCTCCCGCAGACACCAGGATGCCCGAGCGATCCGTCTGCGCTCCCGTGAACGCACCCTTTATGTGGCCAAACAGCTCGCTCTCCAGCACGCCCTCGTTGATCGCCGCGCAGTTCACCGGCAGGAACGGCGCCCCCGCCCGGGTGCTCCGCAGGTGGAGCGCGCGGGCCACCAGTTCCTTGCCCGTGCCGCTCTCGCCGGTAATGAGCACCGTGGTGCGGCTGGGCGCCACCTTCTCCACCAGCCCCCAGACCTCCTGCATCGCCGGGCTCTCGCCCACCCACAGCCCGCGCATGCCGCTCAGCGAACGGCGCAGGTGCCGGTTCTCCTCGCGCAGCCCGCGCTTCTCCAGCGCCTTCTGCACCAGCAGCTTCAGCTCTTCGTTGTCGAAGGGCTTGCAGATGTAATCGTACGCCCCCGCCCGCATCGCTTCCACGGCCGCGGCTGGCGTCCCAAACGCGGTGATGAGGATGACCTCGGGCGGCGCCGACTGGGAGCGCGCCGCCTTCAGCACGTTCAACCCGCTGCCCCCGCCCAGCTTCATGTCCGAGATGACGACGTCCACCCCGCCCGCGCTCAACGCATCGACAGCGGCCTTCTCGCTCCCAGCGACACTCACGCGGTAGCCCCCTCGAGACAGCAGCATCTCGAGGTACTCGCGCATCGACAGCTCGTCATCCACCACTAGCACGTGCACCCTGCACCTCCTCGGAGGCTACCGCCAGCGGCAGCTCCACCACGAACTCCGTCCCCGCCTCGGGCGAGGAGGTCACCTGCATCCGTCCCTCGTGCGCCCGCACGATAGAGTATGCCGTAGCCAGCCCCAGCCCCGTGCCTCCACTTCGCGTGGTGAAAAAAGGCTCGAAGATTCGCCCCAGGTTCGACTCCGGGATGGAGCCGGCCGAGTCCCACACGCTCAGCCGCGCCATGTTCCCCTCGGCCGACAGGGACAGCCGCACCTTCCCCTTCGAGTCCACCGCCTCGAAGGCGTTGCGCAGCAGGTTGAGCAGCACCTGGCGGACCTGATCCGGGTCCACCGCCGCCGCCACCGGCTGCAGGTCCAGATCCAGCTCCACCCCGCGGCTCAGGGGATCCACCTGCAACATCTCCATCAGCTGCCGCACCAGCAGCTCCAGCCCCACCGGCCGCAGCTGCGGCTTGGGCGGGCGAGCAAAACGCAGGAACTCCTCCACCAGCCGGGACAGCCGATCCGACTCGCGCAGCAGGATGTTCGTCAGCCGCTGCGAGCCCGGATCTCCCGCCCCATCCTGCGCCAGCATCTGCGCCGAGCCCCGCATGGCCGCCAGGGGGTTGCGAATCTCGTGCGCCAACTGCGCCGCCAGGGTCCCCAGCGCCGCGAGCCGGTCCGCCCGCCGCAGCTCATCCTCGGCGCGCCGCAGCGCCGTCAGGTCCTGGAAGACGATGAGGCGCGCGGCGCGGCCGGTGCCCTCCAGCGGCGCCAGCGTGAGCCCTAAGATGCGATGCCCCCGAGGCGTGTCCACCTTCAGCTCGGAACGAGGCACCCGCTCCATCTCCGGCAGCCCGGGCAGCAACTCCTGCACCAGCCGGGACTGCACGGCCGTACCCTCCATGCCCAGGATGCTGAGCGCCGCGCGGTTGATGAAGGTGATGCTCCCATCCGCCTCGCACGTGAGGAGCCCGGAGGGCGTGCTGTCCAAAATCTGCTCGTGGAGCGTGGCCAGCCGCTTCAGGTCCGCCTGGCTGGCCGAGAGCCGCCCGCCCGTCGCCAGCAGCTGCCGGCTGAGGTAGCCCGCCAGCGCGGCGATGAGGAAGTACGCCAGCACATTGCTGGCGAACGTGAAGCCCAGGCGCACCACCATCGCCGTGGGAGCGTGGTTGCCCAGCTCCAGCAGGTGCTGGCCGACAATGGCCCCATACGCCCCCGAGCAGGCCGCCGCCGTCACGAAGGCGCCGCGCTGCGACAGGAGGATGGACGCCGCGATGACCGCCAGCGAGTAGGTGAAGGAGACGGGAGAGTCTCCCCCACCCGTCACGGACACGAGGCCCGAGGCGATGAGGATGTCTCCCGCCACCTGCACCACGGCGGCGGTGCGGCCCACGCGCCCCTTGCGGAGCCACAGGCCGTAGATGAGCGTGAGGACGTAGACGAGGCCGATCCCCAGGAAGACCAGCGAGTCCTCGCGCGACAAGTCTCGCGTCCCGGAGGACGCGAGCAGCCGCAGCGCGAACACCGCCAGCAACAGGCTGGTCGCGATGGTCCGGAAGATCGACAGCCACGTCAACCGGACCCGCAGTTCGGCCTCGCCCGGGTGAAGAGCGAGCACCTGAGAGCTACTTGACGGCACCGGCGATCGAGAAGATCGGCAGATACATCGAGATGAGGAAGCCACCGACCACGACGCCGAGGAACACCATCATCAGAGGCTCGATGGCGGCCGTGAGGCTGCCCACCGCCGCGTCCACCTCGTCGTCATAGAAATCGGCGATCTTGGTAAGCATCGCGTCCATGGCGCCCGTGGCCTCGCCCACGCCAATCATCTGCACCACCATGGAGGGGAACACGTTGGTGTCCGCCAGTGGGCCGGCGATGTTCTTACCTTCCGCGATCTTCCCGCGGACGAAGTAGATGGCCTCTTCCACCGTGCGGTTACCGGCCGTCTTCGCTGTCACGTCCAGCGCGTCCAGGATGGGCACGCCCGAGGAGATCATCGTGCCCAGCGTCCGGGTGAAGCGCGCCACCGCCACCTTGCGGAGCACGTCACCGACCAGCGGCGTCTTCAGCATCACCTTGTCGGCGATCTTCCGGCCCTTGGGGTTCCTGTAGAACGAGACAGCGGCGAAAATGAAGGCGGCGATGCTGACGACCAGGTGGATGACCCACTTCTGCAACCACTCGGACAAGTCCACCACGAACTGAGTGGGTCCTGGCAGCGCCTGGCCGAAGTCGCCGAACATCTTCGCGAACACGGGCGTCACCTTGAGCAGCAGCAGCGCCGTCACGCCCACGGCCACCACGAGAACGATGACCGGGTAGGTCAGCGCGCCCTTCACCTTGCGCTTCAGCTTCTCGGCCTTTTCACGGTAGGTCGCCAGACGGTTGAGAATGGTGTCGAGGATACCGCCCACCTCGCCCGCGGCGCACAGCTGCACGAAGAGCTCGTCGAAGACCTTCGGGTGCTCCTTGAGCGCGTCGGCGAAGGTGGAGCCCTGCTCGACCTTGCCCTTGATCTGGAAGATGACCTTGCGGAAGGCCGGGTTGTCCATCTGGCTGCCCAGAATGTCCAAGCACTGCACCAGGGGCAGACCGGCGTCGATCATCGTCGCGAACTGACGGGTGAAGATGAGGATGTCCTTGCCCGTGACACCGCCAGCGAGCCCCGGGATGTTGATCTCCAGGGGCTTCTTCTTGACCTTGACCGGGTTGAGGCCCAAGGACTTGAGGCGCGCGTTGACCGCCTCGGCGTCTCCGGCCTCCATCTCGCCCTTTTTGACCTCGCCGGACTTACTCTTGGCCTCCCAGAGCCACAGTGTGACCTTCTTCGCCGATGATGCCGTCTTCTGCATTGCAGGTGCCGCCATGACTCTGGACCTCCGCGGGGACAACCAGTCTACCGCGCGTCTCTAAAACCCATAACTAACGGCCGGGGGCTCCGCCGCCTGGCCGCTGCATCCCAGGTACAGCACCGGCCAGAATGTTGCGCAACTCCTCGGGATCACTGGACCGGCCGAAGGCCTCCTCCTGGCTGATCAGGCGCCGCGCCAGGAGCGCCGCCAGGGCCTGGTTGAAGGTCTGCATGCCGTACTTGGCCTGGCCGACCTGCATCGAGGAGTAGACCTGGTGGACCTTGTCCTCGCGGATGAGGTTTCGGATAGCGGGCGTGGGAATCATGACCTCCAGCGCCAGCACGCGGCCAGGGCCGCCCGCCTTGGCGACCAGAGACTGGCTCATCACGCCCTCGAGCACGAACGACATCTGCGCGCGCACCTGGGGCTGCTGGTACGGCGGGAACACGTCCAGCACGCGGTTGATGGTCTGCACCGCGCTGTTGGTGTGCAGAGTGGCGTAGCAGGTGTGGCCCGTCTCCGCGATGGTGAGCGCCGCCTCGATGGTCTCCAGGTCTCGCAGTTCGCCCACCAGCACGATGTCCGGGTCCTGGCGGAGGATGTACTTGAGCGCCGTCTTGAAGTTGCGCGTGTCCGCACCCACCTCGCGCTGATTGACGAGGCAGTTCTTGTGCGGGTGCAGGTACTCGATCGGGTCCTCGATCGTCATGATGTGCTCATGACGGTCGGTGTTGATCTTGTCGATCATCGACGCCAGCGTCGTGGACTTGCCCGAGCCTGTCGGGCCTGTCACGAGGATGAGGCCGCGGGGGCGCTTGACCAGCTCGGCCACCACCGGCGGCAGACCCAGCTCCGCGAAGGTGAGGATCTTGAACGGAATGGTCCGGAACGCGCCGGCCACCGCGCCACGCTGCATGTAGACGTTGGCGCGGAAGCGGGACAGGCCCTTCACGCCGAAGGACAAGTCCAGCTCGTTGTCCTCTTCGAACTTGTGCTTCTGGGCGTCCGTGAGGATCGAGTAGCAGAGCTGCTTGGTCTCCACCGGCGTGAGGGGCGCCGTCTTCAGCGGCACCAGCTCACCGTCCACGCGGAGCTGCGGCGGCGAGCCAGTGGTGATGTGCAGGTCGGAAGCGCCCTTCTCGACCATTGCCTTGAGGAGCTGGTGCAGGTTTGCCACGGAAGAAATCCTTCAGATGCGGAGGGTAAGACGAGCAACGAAAAAGAAACGGTTAGAAGCGATCCGGAGCGGTGTTGCCAACCACCTCTTCGAGCGTGGTGACGCCGTCCATCATCTTCGCCAGCGCGGACATGCGCAGTGAGCTCATGCCCAGGCGGATGGCCTCCTGCTTGAGCTCGTTGGTGGAGGCGCCGTTGATGACCAGCTCCTTGAGGCCGTCCCAGAAGGGCATGACTTCATACACGGCCACGCGGCCGCGGTAGCCACGGTCGTTGCACTCGCGGCACCCAACCTTCTCATACATGGTGAAGGCACCGATCTTCTCCGGAGGCACGCCCGCGTCGATGAGTGCCTTCTCGTCCACGTCCTGCGCCGGGCGCTTGCAGTCCTTGCACAGGCGGCGGCACAGACGCTGGGCCAGAATCAGGTTGAGCGAGGCCACCACGAGGAACGGCTCGATGCCCATGTTGAGCAGACGGCTCACCGTGCCAGGGGCGTCGTTGGTGTGCAGCGTGGAGAGCACCATGTGGCCCGTGAGCGCCGCCTTCACCGCGATTTCGCCCGTCTCGAAGTCACGGATCTCACCGATCATGATGATGTCGGGGTCCTGACGCAGGAAGGAGCGCAGGGCCGCGGCGAAGTTCAGGCCGATGTCTTCATGCATCTGCACCTGGTTGATGCCGGCGAAGTTGAACTCGACCGGGTCTTCCGCGGTGGAGATGTTGGTGTCGATCTGGTTGAGCGAAGAGAGCGCCGAGTACAGCGTCGTCGTCTTTCCGGAACCCGTCGGACCCGTCACGAGCACCATGCCGTAGGGACGCTCGATGGCCTCCTTGAACCACGCCAGCGGCTGCGGGTCGAAGCCCAGCTTCGTCATGTCGAGCTGGAGGTTCGACTTGTCCAACAGACGCATAACCACTTTTTCGCCGAACAGCGTGGGGCACACGCTGACGCGGAAGTCCATCTCCTTGCCGCCACCCATCTTGATCTTGATGCGGCCGTCCTGCGGCAGACGGCGCTCGGAGATGTCCAGCGAGGCCATGATCTTCAGACGGCTGGTGATGGCGTTGCGCAGCTTCATCGGCGGGCGCATGACTTCGTAGAGCGAGCCGTCGATGCGGAAGCGGACGCGGAAGTCCTTCTCGTAGGGCTCCACGTGGATATCGGACGCGCCCTTCTTGATGGCGTCCATGAGGATGAGGTTCACCAGCTTGACCACCGGCGCGTCGTCGGCGGCCTTGGCCATCTCCTCGATGTTCTCGTCCTCGGCCTGGGAGACTTCGATGTCCTCGTCGGCCATCTCGCCGACGATGGCGTCCAGCGAGGGGCCCTTCTCCGCGTAGTAGCGCTCGATGGCCTCGCGGATGGAGATCTCCGACGCCACCACCGACTCGATGTTGTAGCCGGTGAGGAACTTCAGGTCGTCCACCGCATAGATGTTGGACGGATCGCACATCGCGACGATCAGCGACGGGCCCGCGCGGTTGACGGGGATGACCAGGTGCTTCTCGGCGACATCCTTCGGGACCAGCTTGATGATCTCCGGATCGATGTCGAAGTCCTTCAGGTTGATCGCCGGGACGCCGTACTGCTTGGAGAGGAAGTCCGTGAGCTTGGACTCCTCGATGGCACCCGTCTTGATGAGAGCGGTGCCAATGCGAGCCCCACTCTTCTGGCTTTCTTCCTGCGCTTTGCGCAGGGCCTGAACGGTGATGAGGTTCTCACGGACCAGCAGTTCACCAAGTCGACCGGACATTCAGCAGCCTCGAACGGAAGGAAAGACGAGCAGTTGCCCCGGTGCAGCAGGTGCCGGACAGGAGCAGGTTGAGCGGGCCCAGAGGCCCTCATGCAAAGGGGGATTAGAGAGAAGCGGCACCTACCATGTCAAGGTAAGTGCCCAAAGCTTCCAAAAGCGCCAAACCATTGAACCGACACAGGAAACCGGTAAAAGCGCCTCAACCGTCTGCTCGGGCAATCACCGTGCGAGCAGCCTCGACGTCCCGCTTGATCTGGCCCACGAGTTCGGCCACGGACGCAAAACGCTGCTCCGGGCGGAGGCGCTCCAGGAACTGCACTCGCAGTTCCCGGCCGTAGAGATCACCCTGGAAGTCCAGCAGGTGGGCTTCGATGGTGACCACCGTCCCTCCAAAGGTGGGCTTTACACCGATGTTGGCCGCTCCCGGACGCCAGGGGCCCTGGGGCTCGTCCTTCAGGCGCACGCGGATGGCGTAGACGCCGGGGGCCGGGCGCAGCTCGTTCTGGGTGTCCACGTTGGCCGTGGGGAAGCCGATGCCCCTGCCCCGCCCCGCTCCGGGCACCACCGTGCCGTCCAAGTCAAAGGGCCGCCCCAGCAGCCGGTGGGCCGCGGCGACGCGGCCCTCGAGGATGTACTCGCGCACCTTGCTGGAGGAGGACACCACCCCGTCCACCGTCACGGGAAGCACCACGTGCACCTGGGCCCCACGCTGCGAGGCCGCCTCGCGCAGGGTGGCCACGGTGCCCGCCCGGGCCGCGCCGTAGGTGAAGTCAGTGCCCACCACCAGGTGCTTTGCGCCCAGCACGTCCAGCAGCGACTCCTCGAAGGCGGCCGCCGGGGTGCGTGCATATTCACGGTTGAAGGGCTGCACCACGGCGGCGTCCAGGCCGTACGCCTCGAAGAGCTCCAGCTTGCGCGGCAGCAGGGTGATGAGCTTGGGAGCCAGGTCTGGCTGCAGCACCTTGCCCGGGTGCGGCTGGAAGGTGAGCGCCACCGCACGCGCATGCCGGCGCGCTTCGGCAAACAGGGCCTGATGGCCGATGTGCACTCCGTCGAAGTTGCCCAGCGCAACGGCTGATCCGGCCAGCTCTCGCGCCTCCGCCACCGAGTGGAAGACCTTCATGCCCCCGGTATACCTTGCTTTTGCCCTGTTCAAGCCCGTCCCTGTCGGGCATAGAGCGCGCCCTACGCCATGGCTCGTCCCCGCCTGCTGCCCGACCCGGTCGGCCTGAAGTTCACCACCCTGGAGGCCCCGCCCGATTGGGACGCGGAGTACGGTTTCTCTGGCCCCCTGGAGCTGGAGATGGGTTCCGGCGCCGGAGGCCACGCGCTGGAGTACTGTCGCCGCAACCCCCACGTGCGCTTCGTGGCCTTCGAGTGGCGCAAGAAGTACGCCCGCGACACGCTCGACCGTGGCGACAAGATGGGCCTGAAGAACCTGCGCGTGATTGAAGCCGACGCACGCGCCGTGGTGCCCCGCATCTTCGCCGACGGCTCCCTGTCCGCCATCCACCTCCAGTTCCCGGATCCATGGTGGAAGCGCGCCCACTTCAAGCGCGCCATCATCCAGCCGGACTTCGCCCGTCTGCTTTTGAACAAGCTGGCGCCTGGCGGCAAGTTCGACCTGCGGACCGACGTGGAGGATAGGGCGCGCGGAATGCTGGCCATCCTCGAGGAGGCGGGCTTCCACAATCCCCTCGGGCAGGGCGCCTTCCATCCGTACGATCCCGAGGAAGTCCCCTCCACCCGTGAGCGGCGCTACCTCCAGAGTGGGGAGCCCGTCTACCGGGCCCGACTCGTCAAGCCTGGTTGAAAAATCACCAAGGGGGTGACTTGGCAGCCCCCATCTGTCTGGAGAGAATCCGGGAACGCCTGCGCGGCGGGAGGGTTCTTCGGGATGGGGGAGACGATGCCGGAGAGCAGCGCCATCAAGAAGGCCCCCGAGGGCAGCCGTCGAGCGGCCGCCCCGGGCGAATACTCAGACCGCACGGTCCTGATCGTCGACGACGATCCGGCCCACGTGCAGCACGTGCGCCAGGGGCTGGCGCCGCACGGCTACCGCTTTCGCGAGGCAAGAGACGGCGCGCAGGCGCTGTCGGCCATCCGCGAGCACCGGCCGGACCTCATCCTCATGGACGTGGAGATGCCGGGCCTGGGCGGGGTGGAGGTGTGCCGCATCATCAAGGCCAACTCGGGCGACGGGGGCTTCGGCTTCATCCCTGTCATCCTGATGACGGCGCGGCAGGCGGCCGGCAAGGTGGAGGGGCTGGAGCTGGGAGCGGACGACTACCTGGTGAAGCCCTTCGACATGCTGGAGCTGGGCGCGCGGGTGAAGTCCATGCTGCGGCTCAAGGCCCTGCAGGACACACTGGTGGAGAAGAACCGCGAGCTGGACCGGGCCAACAAGGAGCTGGCCCGCAAGCGCGAGGAGCTGTTGGCGCTCAGCCGCACGGATGCGCTCACCGGCCTGAGCAACCGGCGCTACTTCGAGGAGCGCATTCAGGAGGAGTTCGCCCGCGCCCGGCGCTACCGCGCGCCGCTGTCGCTGGTGATGCTGGACATCGACTACTTCAAGCGCGTCAACGACACCTACGGGCACCCCTTCGGGGACGAGGTGCTGCGCGCGGTGGCCCAGGTGACGCGGGCGCGGCTGCGCGAGGTGGACATGCTGGCGCGCTACGGCGGCGAAGAGCTCATTGCCCTGCTGCCGGAGACGAGCCCCGCGGACGCGCTGCGCGCCTGCGAGCGGGTGCGCGAGGCCATCGAGGGCCTCCAGTTGGAGTATCAAGCTCCTGATGGGACGAAGAAGGAGGTGCGCTGCACGGCCTCGCTGGGGCTGGCCTCCATCCCCTCTCCCAGCATCCAGACCCCCGAGGAGCTCATGCGCTCGGCGGACGAGTGCCTCTATGCGGCCAAGGGAGCAGGCCGCAACCGCGTTCGACAGCATGAAGAGTAGTGCCGTAACGCTTTGCGCCGGGCGGGCTTTGGCCTAGATCTGCCCCATGCGTCTGTCCGCGATGCCGCTGCTCGTGCTGGCCCTGCTCGCCCTCGGCGGCTGTGGGAAGACCCAGTTCACCACGCCGCAAAATGCCTACACCTCCTTCCATGAGCACGTGAAGCGCGGGGAGTACAAGGAGGCGTATGCCGCACTGTCCCAAGGCACGCAGACGGCGCTGACGGCCCGGGCCCAGGCGCTGAAGGACACTTCGGGCGGCAAGGCGGACCTGGAGCCTTATGAGTTGCTCTTCATGAATTCTGCCCCCCCAGCGGATGTTACGGACATTACGTTGGTGCGTGAGGAGGGGGACGTAGCGACCGTGCGCGTGCTCTCCTCGGGACAGGCTCGCGAGGTCCGCCTGGTCCGAGAAGCTTCGGGGTGGAAGGTAGATTTATCGGATTCACTCAAGCCATGAGCCCTTGTGCTCCCTCCCTTCATGGCTATCAGGTAGCGTGAGAACGTGAACGATCGGAAACCACGGCGGGTAGTGCCCGCAGTCGAGGTCATCCGGCGCCCTGCCTCGGCGACGCCGGGCACTGTGGCGCCTACCCCGGCCTCGAGCCCCACCCCTAGCCCTTCTCCCACTCCGCGGCCGGCGGCGACGCCCATGCCCCGGCCCACCACAGCCAGTGCTCCCGTGCCTGCGCCGGCTCCCCGGCCGGCCACCCCGAGCGCTCCACTGCCGGCTCCCACGCCTCGGCCCGCCGCCTCTGGCGCACCGGTGCCCTCGGCCCCGCCCCGGCCCACCGTTCCCGGTGCGGCCTCGCCCTCTCCTCGGCCGTCGCCCCGGCCTGGAGGTCCTCCCCGAGGCCCTCCGGGAGCGCCCGGCGCTGGACCGCGTGCCGGAGGCCCTGGACGCTTTGCTCCCCGCGGGCCGCCACGGCCGCCCCCCACGCCCGAGCAGGTCCAGGCGCTGGCGGTGCGCGAGCGCGTGCCCGCCCGCATCGCCAAGGGTGAGCTCGAAGGGAAGATGAAGTGCCGCATCTGGCGCAAGCTGCACGCCGAGGAGGCCAAGCGCTTCGACCAGGTGTACGACCTGATTGGCAA
This sequence comes from Hyalangium minutum, assembly GCF_000737315.1. GTDB lineage: Bacteria > Myxococcota > Myxococcia > Myxococcales > Myxococcaceae > Hyalangium > Hyalangium minutum. The sequence goes on along the minus strand of NZ_JMCB01000033.1, from coordinate 41,833 downwards.
GAACCCGGGGCTGTCGCTCGGAGACGCGTTTGGCGTCGTTCAGAGCGGAATGACGGTCGCCGAGTTCATGGCGCGCAAAGAGCGCACCCAGCGCAAGGCCGCCATCAAGCAGGCGCGCGGCGAGGTGGAGAACGCGGCGGTGGCCGACTTCCTCTCCGGGCTGGTGGCCGCGAAGCAAGAGCTGGCGGTGGTGCTGGGTGAGCGCACCGTGCTGGACACGCTCACCACCGAAGAGCCCATCGCGTTCATCTTCGAGCGCACCGGACGCCTGGAGAAGCTCCAGGTGGTACTGCTGGCGCGCCGCACGGACTGGGAGAAGCTGCTGCCCACGCTGGAGCGGGACCCGAAGCTCACGCAGAAGCCCGCCAGCGTGGCCCGTCAGCCGGACAAGCGCCCGTTCTCTGACCCGCGCCCTTTCCTGCCGCAGGTGGGACAGCCCGTCCGCCTGGTGCTCCGCAACGGCGTCACCTTGAAGATGACTCTGCAGAAGGCCGGACGGTTCGATCTGCTGCTGGGCGAGCCAGGGAGCGAGGTCTTCATCCCCCTGCACGCCATCCTGCGCTTCGAGGCGGCCCCCGCTCCTGCTGCGGAGCCGGCTCCCGCCGAGTAGAAGAGGACCCCATGCGACGTTTCTTCTCGAAGATCATCAAGCCGCTGCTGGCCCTGGCGGCTACCGGGGCCGTCCTCGCCTCGCAGCAGGGGTGCTCCAAGGAGCAGAAGGCGGAGACGCCTCCCGCCGCAGCGGCCTCCGAGACTCGCAAGCCGGGCGATGGCCCGCGCGTCATTACGCTCACCGTGACGGAGAAGGGCTATGAGCCCTCGCCCATCTCGCTGAAGAAGGACGAGCCGGTGAAGCTGGTCGTCACCCGGAAGACCGAGGAGACGTGCGCCACGGAGATCGTGATGAAGGACTACGGCATCAACACGCCGCTGCCCCTCAACACCCCCGTGGAAATCGCGTTCACCCCGAACAAGACGGGGACCCTTACCTACGGCTGCGCGATGGGTCAGATGATCAGCGGCGCGTTCATGGTGGAGTGAGGCTCGGCCCGACGCCGGAAGGCGGCTAGGCTGGGCCCTACCCATGGGCAGTGCGGCGGAGCTTTTGACACGGCATGTGTTCCTCGATCTCGAGACGACGGGGCTGGATCCCCGTACGGACGAGGTCATCGAGCTGGGTGCCCTCTTCTTCGAGAACGGCCAGGAGGTGCGCCGCATCGCCCGGCTGTACTCGCCCTCGAGGCCCCTGCCCATCACCATCCGCCGGCTGACGGGCATCGATGACGCCCTGCTCGAGGGCCGGCCCCGGTTCGGCAGCGACATCGCCGAGCTGCGCGAGGCCCTCAGGGGCTGGACGGTGGTGGCGCACAACGCGCCTTTTGAAAAAGGCTTCCTCCCGGACTTGCTGGGGCCCATCCGCGCTCCGGTGCTCGACTCGTGCGAGCTGCTGCACTACCTGCACCCGGAGCTGTCGAGCCACTCGCTGGAGTCGATGCTGCGGTGGGCGGGGCAGAAGCCGCGCACGGCGCACCGCGTGGTGACGGACTGCCTGGCCACCCACGCGGTGCTGGTGCACGCCATGGACGGGTGTATCCGCGACGGCCGCGCGGATGACATCGCGGACCTGTTGGCCACGCTGGATCCTCGCTCGAAGGCGGCGCTGAGGCTCGCGCAGGCGGAGGCCGGCGAGGCGGCCGTGGACGAGGACAGCGCCTCGGAGGAGCAACCGCTGCTGTCGCTGCTCTACCGCCTATGGGAGGCATGCCGGGCGAAGCCGATGCCTCTCAAGCTGGAGACCACCGGAGGGTTCCTCCAGGGCCGCCCCGAGCGCCTGCGTGCCGGAGGTGCCAAGGCCCCACCCGAGCCCGAGCCGGGAACTCCCGTGCAGCCGGTTCGCGCTGACGAGGTGACGGCGCTGCTGGGGCCCGGAGGGGCACTGGAGAAGCAGGAAGAGGGCTTCAAGAGCCGACCCGCGCAGCTCGAGATGTCGCGGGCGGTGGCGCGTACGCTCTCCGAGGGCGGTCAGCTCGCGGTGGAGGCGAGCACGGGCACAGGCAAGTCCCTGGCGTACCTGGCACCGTCGGCGCTGTTCGCGGCGCGCAACGGGCGCAAGGTGGCGGTGGCGCCCCACACCAAGACGCTGCAGGACCAGCTCATCGAGAAGGACCTGCCCCGGCTTCACCGTGCCACCGGGGGCGCCTTCGGCTACGCGCTGCTCAAGGGCCAGACGAACTACCTGTGCCGCCGCCGCGCGCTGGACGCGACACTGGTGGAACCGGGGATGCGGCACGAAGCCCGCGCGCCCCGGGCCTACCTCCGCGCGTTCATGCGGCGCAGCACGGATGGGGACCTGGATCGGCTGAGCCACTGGTTCCGCGAGCGCTTCCCGCAGATGAACACGCTGGTGCCCGCGGTGCGCTCCGAGGCGGCGACGACGCTGGGCGAGCGGTGCCCGCACTACCACCGGTGCTACTACCATTCGGCGGTGGCGCAGGCGCGGGCGGCGGATGTGCTCGTCATCAACCAGTCGCTGGCCTTCGCGTGGCCGCCTCGCTACCCCAAGCTGGATCACCTGGTGCTCGACGAGGCGCACGAGGTGGAGGATGTGGCCACCACGGCGCTCACCCTGGAGCTGTCGGACCTGACCTTCCTCCGGCTCAGCGAGCGGCTGAATGGGCGGGATGGCCGGAAAGGCCTCATCGCCGAGCTGCGGCGCGCCCTGGTGAGCACGCGGCGGGACATCGGTCTCGCGGTGATGAACGAGCTGCATGGCGCTCTGAGCACCTTGTTCAACATGGCCATGGTTCTGGGCGAGCAGGTGACAGCGCTGTGCGAGCCCGCGGCGTCGCCCAACGAGGACTCGGACGAGGCGGCCTATGCCCCCGAGCTGCGGATCACCCCGGCGGTGCGGGCCTTGCCCGCGTGGGCGCCCCTCCGTGAATCCCTCCAGGACATGCGCGAGGTGCTGCAGCGGGTGCACAAGGTGCTGACACTGCTCGTGCCCGAGGCCATGCCAGACATGGCGGTGCGGCAGCCAGCGCTCGAGCGCGAGCTGGCGGGTGCTGCCTCGGAGTTGGCGGATCTGACGAGGCTGGCGGAAGAACTGGCGGGAGAGCCTGCAGAGAGCCGGTGCTACGCGGCCACGGCGGAGCCCAAGCGCTCCCGGTGGAGCGTGGGAGCGCAGCCGATCGACGTCTCGTCGTATGTGTCGCGCGACTTCGCGGCGACGAAGCGGTCGCTGGTGCTGACCTCGGCCACACTGAGCACAGGGCAGGAAAACCCATTCGTCCTACGGCGCCTGGGACTGTCGGGGCGTGGAGAGACACCCGCGCCCCGGCTGCTGCGAGCCCCCTCCCCCTTCAAGCTGCGGGAGCAGGCGCTGGTGGTGCTGGTGACGGACGCGCCGCGGGCCCACGAGGAGCCGTTCGTGGAGTGGGCGTCGATGCGCATCTCCGGACTGGCCCAGGCCATGGGCGGACGACTGCTGGGCCTGTTCGCCTCCACGCGGCGGATGGAGCGGGTGGGACTCGCGGTGCAGTCCCGGCTGGAGCCGATGGGCATCGAGGTCATGCGGCAGACGCGTGGGCACGGGCGCTCGCTGGTGGCACGACAGGAGCGGGACGCGGGCACGGTGCTGCTGGGTACCAAGAGCTTCTGGCAAGGCGTGGACATCCCCGGGCGCGGCGTGGGGTGCGTCTTCATCGACAAGCTGCCGCTGGAGCCTCCGAGCCGGCCGCTGGTGGCCTCGCGCGAGGAGGCGCTGACCCGTGGTGGCAGTGAGTACCTCGGGTTCATCCAGTACCGGCTGCCTCGAGCGTTGCTGCTGATGCGCCAGGGGGTGGGGCGGTTGATCCGCTCGCACAATGACCGGGGCGTGGTGGTGATCGCCGACCCGGGCAATCCGAGCTACCGCTCCCAGTTGCTCGACGCGCTGTCGGGCTACCGGGTGGAGGCCCTGCCTTGGGCCGAGGCCCGCCTGCGCATCCACGCGGCGCTGCGCGAGATGGGCCTCACCGTCGACCCGAACCGCCCCTGAGCTGCACCTGGGCACCTCGACCCGCGAAGGTCAGGTGCGCACTCTGCGCAACACCGCCTTCGCGGCAAGGCGGGCCGAGAGCACGGCCGCTCCCGCGTGCTCTCCTGGTGGGTGCACGGAGTTGCCCACATGGAACACGTCCCGCGCCGGGTCATAGCCCGGCGCTTTGTGGACGCTCGTCTTGGAGAACGCGGGCACCGGGTAACACGACAGGCCGTGCAGCTGGCTGTACTCCTTCACGGACACGAAGCGCTGATAAAGGAGTGCAGCCTGGAGCCCCGGCAGCAGGCGCTCTGCTTTCTCGAGAGCATAGCGCTCGACGCGCTGGCGCTCCTCCGGAGAGAACTCCTCCACCCCACGCGGGAACGGCAGATAGAGGTTGATCGAGTAGTAGTCCGGCTTGGGCGGCAAGTCGCTCGCGAACAGGTGGAACCCGAACGCCTCCGGCATCTGCCCCTCGTCCAGACTGCGCATCCAGCCCACCACGTTGCGCGGAAACCACGTGATCGTGTGGAACCCCTGCGGGAACGGCAGGCTCTTCTTCACCGCGAGGTGGATCATCCCCAGCGCCAGCCCCGGCTTCGCATCCGCCGGGAAGCTGCCCCACCGCGGCTCGCTCGTGACGACCTGCCGCGCGATGTACTCGCCGCCAGCCGTGGCGACCGCCTTGAGATCTCCCCGGATGGAGATGCCCGTGCACTCCGTGCGCAGCAGGAGCTTGCCCCCGAGCGCCTCGAACCGCTCGACCATCCGCTGGACGAGCACACCCGGCCCTCCCTCGGGGATGATCGACTGGTCGTACCCGTAGGCGTACTCCTTGGAGAAGCCCGCCAGCAGCTCGTCGATCCGGAGGTCCTCTGGCGTCCTCGAAGACGGATAGGCGAACGAGTTCAAGAAGTCGGCGAAGTCCGGGCTCCGAATACGCCCGTGCACGAGCTGCGCGAGGGTCTCGTACTGCCCCAGGAGGGCCGGGTTCTTCAGCGTGCGGAGCAACCTCCAGACATCTCCCGGGTGCCGCGCGAGCGAGAGCATCATCCGGCCCGTCGGCGGGAGCTCGTAGACCTCGCGCTCCAGCGTGAACCGCGTCCGCACGCGCTTGAAGCGGACCTGGACGCCCAGCTCGCTCAGCTCCCGCTCCAGGCCCGTCCCGAAGTCGTTGCAGGCGATGACGAACTCGTAGCCGTCCAGCATCCGCGTTCCACAGAGCCCCCCCGGCACCTCGCGCCGCTCCAGGATCAGCACCTGGAGGCCGCTCTGCTGGAGGCGCAGTCCCGCGGCCAGCCCGGCGAGCCCCGCCCCGATAACAATGGCGTCATACACCGGTGATTCATGCATGTTTCAGCGCCTTTCGAATCGAGCCCCTGGCTCGGGCCCATGGGGATTTTCCAACCCACTGTATCGGTGTCTGTCAACACTACCCAGTGTATTTGTTTCACGGCCGTGCTCCCATGGTGAGGCCGGTCGATGTAGCCTGGACCGAACTGAGGCAGTGCGACGCTCGCAGCGCGCTGCCAAGGGGGGACGTTGGCCAGGAAATCCACAACCGGTGTTCAGAGACAGCGACACCCTCAGCATGCGTCCCAGGCCCCCCGAATCATGGGGCTGGTCAAGGAGCTCTGGCAGGCCGCCGTGGCCCTCCGAGGCTCCATCGAGCCCGCCGAGTACAAGCGCTTCGTGCTCCCCTTCATCTTCCTGCGCATCCTCTCGATCCGTCAGGAGAAGCACCGGCCAGGCGCCGTCCCCGTTCCCAAGAAGGCCCGCTGGAGCGAGCTGCTCGCGCACGCCGAAGACGCCGACATCAAGCTCCGCCTCGACGATGCCCTGGAGGCGCTGGAGAAGGCGTACCCGGATCCACTGCGCGGAATGCTGCCGAGGATCTACGCCACGTCCAACGTGGACCGGCACATCGTGACGCGGCTGTTCCACTTGTTCTCGTGCGACGCCTTCGACAACGGAGACGGGGAGGATCTTCTCGGCCGCATCTACCAGTACTTCATCGGCGAGTTCGCCTCCTCCGAAGGCAAGCGTGGCGGCGAGTACTTCACTCCCACCACCATCGTGGAACTCCTCGTGGCCATGCTGGAGCCCACGCGCGGCATCGTCTACGACCCGTGCTGCGGCTCGGGCGGCATGTTCGTGCAGTCGGACGTGTTCGCGAAGCACCGGGGCCGGCTCATGTTCTTCGGCCAGGAGAGCAAGGAGTTCACCTACCGCCTGTGCCGGGTGAACCTGTTCATCCATGGCCTCGGGGGCGACATCCGCCTGGGCAACACCTACTCGGAAGACCGGCATCCCCAGCTGAAGGCGGACTACATCCTGTCCAACCCGCCCTTCAACGATGGCTCCAAGGGGCGCGAGGGCTGGGGCGCCGACCAGCTCTCCGAGGATGACCCCAGGCTGGTGATTGCCGGGCAGAAGATGCCGCTGTCTCCGCGCAACGCCAACCCCATGTGGATGATGCACTTCCTGTATCACCTCAAGGAGGGAGGCACCGCGGGCTTCGTCATGGCCGCAGGAGAGCTGTCCAACAACCAGACCGGCCGGCTGGAGGTGCGCCGGACCCTGGTGGAGGCCGACTTCGTGGACTGCGTGGTCCAGCTCTCCGCGCAGCTCTTCGCCAACACGCAGATCCCCTGCACGCTCTGGTTCCTCTCCAAGGCGCGCACGGGCGGGCGGGAGAGCCGCAAGCGCACCGGGGAGATCCTCTTTATCGATGGGCGCGGGATGGGCGCGCTCATCCCAGGCTCGCGGAAGCAGAAGCAGCTGAGCCCCGAGGAGATCACCCGCATCGCCGCCACCTATCAGGAGTTCCGCCGCAAGGGCCGCCCCCAAGAGGTGCCCGGCTTCGCCCGCGTGGCGAGCCTCCAGGAGGTACGAGACCAGGGCTACGCGCTCACGCCCGGGCGCTACGTGGGCGCCGCGAACCTGGAGGACGCCGAGGAATTCGAGGAGCGTCTGCCCCGGCTGACCGCGCAGCTAGAGCAGGAACTCGACAAGGCGGCGGCGCTGGATGCGCGGCTACGGGTGCTCGTGAAGGAACTGCGCCATGGCGAGTGAACGCAGGACTGTGACGCTGGGGGAGCTGTGTGAGCTCCGGGCGGGGGTGGCCTTTCCGCCCCAGTTTCAGGGGCACAACCACGGCGAGTTTCCGTTCCTCAAGGTCAGCGACTTGAACCGCCCCGGCAACGAGCTCTTCATCGTGGGCGCGGAGAACGCGGTGGACGCCGAGACCGCCGCGAAGCTACGGGCCCGGCCCATTCCCGCAGGCTCAGTCATCTTCGCGAAGATCGGCGAGGCGATCCGCCAGAACCGGAAGCGGCTGACGACACGGCCCACCCTGCTCGACAACAACCTGATGGCGGCCGTCCCTCGCGAGAGCGTGGACGCGCGCTTTCTCTACTACCTGCTGTGCACACTCGACTTCGAGGAGCTGATCGAGGGCTCAGCGCTGCCGTACCTCAAGTCCTCCGCCCTGGAGCGGCACGAGGTCGAGGTGCCGCCGGTCCAGGTCCAGCGGCGCATTGCTGAGGTGCTGGGGACGCTCGATGAGAGGCTTGAGCTCACCCGCCAGCTGAACCGGACGATCGAGGAACTGATCCGGACGCTGTTCGAAGCCTGGTTCGTCACCTTCCAGCCGGTGGCCGCGAAGGCCGAAGGACACGCACCGCTGGGTATGAGTGCCGAGACTGCGGCGCTGTTCCCGAGCACGTTCGACCTGACAGAGGAAGGGGCCCTGCCCACGGGCTGGCGCTGGGGCACCCTGGGGGACGTCGCCCGCCAGATCCGGGAGATCGTCTATCCCGGACAGATCGAGGGCTCGACCCCCTACATCGGGCTGGAGCACATGCCCCCGCGGTCCATCACGCTGCCGCGCTGGGGAGAGGCCTCGGAGGTACAGAGCCAGAAGTGCCGGTTCCGCGCGGGCCACTTCCTGTTCGGCAAGCTGCGCCCCTACTTCCACAAGGTGGGCATCGCTCCTGTTGACGGCGTCTGCTCCACCGACATCGTCGTGGTGGAGCCCACGGACCCGGTGTACGCGAGTCTTGTGCTCGGCCACCTCTCCAGTGCGGAGTTCGTCAGCTACACCGACTTGGGCTCCGGCGGCACGCGAATGCCTCGGACGAGTTGGGAGCGCATGGCCCACTACCCGATTGCCCTCCCTGATACGCAGTGCGCCGAGGCGCTCAACCGGCACACGCGGCCCCTCCTGGACATGCTGAACGCCAACATCCAGCAGAACCGCACGCTCATGGCGCTCCGCGACCTGGTCCTGCCTCAGCTGCTCTCAGAAGAGTCCCTGCCCGCGTGGAGCCGGGACACCCGTGTCACAGCCGACCTTTGATACGCGACTCCAGCGTGCGCAGGTCATCCATCCACTCGCTCTTCACGCCCTCCTGCTGGGCGCGCTCCAGCGCATGACTGAGCACCAGCGCGTCATCCTCCACCTGCTTGCGCAGCACGTGCATCATGCCCCGCGTCGCATCGAAGAGGTCCTTCAGCTCATCCTTGTCGCGCAGCCCGTAGGGCGGCGGACGGATGGTGCCACCCGCCACGTCCTTCACCATGCGGCGGATGCGCAGCAGCGGGCCGGCCACCCGGTGCGTCAGCACGATGCTCGTCAGCGCAATCAACACCAGGAACGCCGCGAATGCGCCCATGAACACCGTCCACATGGTGCGCTGGCGCCGCTCCAGCTCCGCCTTCTGCGCGACGATGGCCGCCCGCTCCGCCTCGTAGCGCTCGTCAATGGCCTTGGAGGTCGCCTCCAGCTGCGCCACGAAGACCGGATCCCCCATCCGCTTGATGAGCTCGTTGGAGAGCGTGGCGTTGGACAGCTCGCGGCTGGCCTCGGCGGCGCGCGAGCGGGCTTCCAGTGAGTTGTTCGCCTCGTCCAGCAGCGCCCGCGTGTTCCGGTACAGGAACACCCCCAGCCCCGCCGCCACCACCAGCGCCACGGCAATCAGGTACACCGTGAACTTCAGCTGGAACTTCGGCTCGAGGAGGAAGTTGCGCCACTGGCGCCGCTTGCTGCCATCCTTCTGCGGTTCTGAGGACATAGGGGTTTCAGGTACTCCACTCGAAGGTTTCCGCGGCGTCCTCGATGGCCTTGGGAATCAGCGCCTTGAGGAGATCCGCGGGCTCGGCCCCGGAGGCCTGCACGTCCACCTGCCCGAGCAGGGCCATGTCCGGGTACCGCAAACACAGGACGGCCAGGCGCAGCCCGCCGCCCTCCGTATTCGAAATCTCGATGTTGAGCTGGTAGCCACGGATGCTGTTCTTTTTCAGCACGCCCTGCGCGGCCTTTTTTGTCTCTTTGGGAGGCGCCAGCATCGCCCCCGCGTGGATGAGCCGCCGCTTCAGGCGCTCCTCGGAGATCTTCACCAACTCCGGAGACAGTGAGCCCGTCTTGTCCTTCAGCCCTAGCGCCACGTACAGGCGCGGCTTGCGGTTCTTGAAGTCCTCCAGGGCCTTGATGGCCTCGCGCACGGCCACCAGCGTGGCGGCGTCCTTCTCCTGGTGCTTCTTCAAGCAATCCAGGCCCGAGGCCTCCTTCAGCGTCGCCAGCCCCTTGGCGGCGGCCGCGCGGACCACCTCACTCTCATCCTCCAGCCCCGTGCACAGCGGGCGGACGGCCTCGGGCTCCTCGGTGGCCCCCAGCACCAGCGCCGCCTGGGAGCGGGCACGAGGATCCTTGCCCTTCTCTAGCTGCTTGGTGAGGAACGCCACGCGGGCATCCACCTGAGCCAGGGCAGGCAGGGCAAACAACAGGAGCGCAACGGGCAAAAGCCGCATGGGGTGGCCAAGCACTTTAGCGCACCCTGAGCACCCTCTGGAATGATCTCGGTGACTTCCCTACCTCTTCCTGCGGGTGGGAGGGACTCCCTGAGCCCCTAGGAGGCGCCCGGACGCCAGGCAGGCGGGGGACGGTCAGCAAGAACTCCTGCGAGGCGGCCTCTTGTGGCATATACCCACACCATGCCTTCCGCCCTTACCGCCTCCCAGATTCGCGAGGCGTTCCTCAAGTTCTTCGAGGACCGCAGCCATCGCCGCGTGGCCTCGTCCCCGCTCGTTCCCCAGAACGACCCGACGCTGCTGTTCACCAACGCGGGCATGGTCCAGTTCAAGGACGTGTTCACCGGCCGCGAGAAGCGCGACTACAGCCGCGCCACCACCTCGCAGAAGTGCGTGCGCGCCGGTGGCAAGCACAACGATCTCGACAACGTGGGCTACACCGCCCGGCACCACACGTTCTTCGAGATGCTCGGCAACTTCTCCTTCGGCGACTACTTCAAGGCCGACGCCATCGCCTACGGCTGGGAGTTCGTCACGAAGACGCTGGGCCTGGACAAGGCCCGCTTGGCCGTCACCGTGTTCAACGGCGAGGGTGGCATCCCTTGGGACGAGGAGGCCTTCGAGCTGTGGGCCAAGCAGGGCGTTGCGCGCGACCGCATCTACAAGCTGGGCCTGAAGGACAACTTCTGGGCCATGGGCGACACCGGCCCGTGCGGCCCGTGCTCCGAGATTCACTACCACCAGGGCGATGACATCCCCTGCGCCGAGGTCTCCGCTGGCCGTCCGTGCCAGGGCGTGGCGTGCGACTGCGACCGGTGGCTGGAGATCTGGAACCTGGTGTTCATGCAGTTCGAGCGCAAGGAGAAGGACGCGCCGCTCATCCCGCTGCCCAAGCCGTCCATCGACACGGGCGCGGGGCTGGAGCGCATCGCCTCCGTCGTTCAGGGCAAGCGCTCCAACTACGACACGGACCTGTTCCAGAGCATCCTGTCCAAGGTGAGCGAGCTGGCCGGCAAGCCGTACACCCAGGAGGACGGCGCCTCCATGCGCGTCATCGCGGACCACAGCCGCGCGGCCGCGTTCCTCCTCTCCGACGGCGTGCAGCCCTCCAACGAAGGCCGCGGCTACGTGCTCCGCCGCATCATGCGCCGCGCCATCCGCCACGGCTCGCTGCTGGGCCTGGACGAGGTGTTCTTCTTCAAGGTCGTGGACCGCGTCATCGAGCTGATGGGCGACGCCTACCCCGAGCTGCGCGAGAGCCGCACCTTCGTGCTCGAGAACACCCGCCACGAGGAGGAGTCCTTCCGCCGCACGCTCAACCGCGGCCTGAAGATGATCGACGAGGAGATCACCCGCCTGAAGGACAGCGGCGGCAAGGCCATCTCCGGCGAGGCGACCTTCTTCCTCCATGACACGCACGGCTTCCCGTGGGACTTGACGCAGATCATCGCCCGCGAGCGCGGCTACGACGTCGATCTGACCAAGTTCTGGGAGATCATGAACACGCCGCGCGGCGCGGACTCGGGCAAGCTCAACAAGGACAAGGCCGTCGGGGACGTGTACCTCAAGCTGGCGGATCGGCTGGGGACCACGGAGTTCCTCGGCTACGACGGCGAGGGCCACGAGGGCGAGGGCTCCGTGCGCGCCATCATCAAGGACGGCCAGGAGGTGGCCCAGGCCTCCGCGGGCGACAAGGTGGAGCTGGTGCTGGACCGGACGCCCTTCTACGGCGAGTCCGGCGGCCAGATCGGTGACACCGGCCGCATCACCGGCCATGGCGGCAAGGCCGTGGCGAACGTGCTGGACGCACAGCGCCCGGTCTCGGGCCTCATCGTCCACACCGTGGAGGTGAAGGAGGGCACGTTCAAGGCCGGCGACATGGTCCAGGCAGCGGTGGATGGTGAGCGGCGCAAGTCCATCCGCGCGAACCACTCGGCCACGCACCTGATGCACCGCGCGCTCAAGATGGTGCTCGGCGACCACGTGAAGCAGGCCGGCTCCGTGGTGGCGCCGGACTTCCTGCGCTTCGACTACTCGCACTTCGCCGTGCCCACGCCCGAGCAGATGGATCAGGTGGAAGACCTGGTCAACGGCTGGATCCGTGAGAACGCCGAGTCCCAGACGCGCATCATGAAGCTGGACGACGCGAAGAAGTCCGGCGCGGTGGCCATGTTCGGTGAGAAGTACGGCGAGACGGTGCGCGTCGTCACCGTGCACCCGCAGTCCACCGAGCTGTGTGGCGGCACGCACGTGAAGCGCAGCGGCGACATCGGTCTGTTCAAGATCGTCAGCGAGAGCGGCATTGCCTCGGGCGTGCGGCGCATCACCGCCGTCACCGGCGTGGGCGCCCTCCAGTACCTGCGCGAGACGGAGCGCGAGCTGCGCAAGGCGGCCGAGCTGCTGAAGACCACGCCCAAGGAGCTCTCCAAGCGCGTGGAGGCCACCCAGAAGCGCGTGAAGGAGCTGGAGAAGAAGATCGAGGAGGTCGCCGTGAAGGCGCAGACGGCCTCCAGCAAGGACCTGCTCGACCAGGCCCGCGAGGTGAACGGCATGAAGGTGCTGGCCACCCGCGTGGACCCGGCCGACGACAAGGTCTACCGCGGGCTGGCGGACCAGCTGCGCGACCGCATCCGCTCGGGCGTCATCGCCATCGGCGGCGAGAAGGATGGCAAGGCGCTCATCCTCGTGGCCGCGACCAAGGACGTGGTCGCCAAGGGCATCAGCGCGGGCGACCTCGTGCGCGAGATGGCCAAGGAAGTGGGCGGCAAGGGCGGCGGCAAGGCCGACATGGCCCAGGCCGGCGGCCCGGATCCGTCCAAGCTCCCCGCGGCGCTCGACAAGCTCTACGAGCTGATGAAGGACCGCGCATGAGCCCCCGCACCGCCCTGACCCCGATTCTCCTGGCGGCGGCCCTCGCGTGGGGCTGCACGAAGGAGGAGGCTCCGCCCCAGGAGGACCGCACGCTCGCCAAGCTGCGCGCCGAGGCGGACCGTGTGGGCAAGGGCGGTGCTGCCTCGGGCCCTCCGGCCCGCGCCCAGCAGGCCGACGAGGACCCCGACATGGGCCTCGCGGGACTGGCCACGGCCGATGAGGGCGCCTCGGACCGCAAGCTGCGGTTGCCGGACTCCAACGAGACGAAGCACGTGGACACCGTGGCCGTGAAGCTCACCGGCCTGGAGGCCTCGCACTCGGTGAAGGGCGGCAAGCTGAGCCTCACCACCGAGGATCAGTTCCTCCGCGTGCAGCTCGTCATGCAGAACGTGGGGCAGGCCCCGGCGGCACTCTCGCTCGATGGAGCGAAGCTGATGGATGCGGCCGGCAAGGAGTACCCGCTGGCCCGGGACGTCCAGATCGCCGCTGGGACACGCGAGCTGCGCCACACCTGGGCCCCGGAGGAGCGCTCCGATGTGGTGCTCTTCTTCGAGGTTCCTCCGTCCACCCTTGATGCGGGCCTGACGCTCGTGCTGCCAGCGACCAGCGGAGATGTCCGCCTCGCCTTGCGATGAGCTCCCCCTGAGGCGGTGAACGGTGACGGTCGCGCCCAAGCTCCTCCCGCTGCGCATCCGCCTCCCGTACACCACGGAGGAGGAGTTCATCGAGAAGTACGGCTCGAACGTCGCGCGCGCCGGTGTGTTCATCGCCACCAAGGCCCTGAAGGAAGAGGGCACCGCAATCGCCTTCGAGTTCGTCCTCGCCAACGGCGCTCGGCTGCTGCGCGGCGAGGGCGTCGTCGTCAAAGCGCAGGCCGAGGAAGGTGGGCGCTCGGGGATGAGCGTCCGCTTCGTGAAGCTGGATGCGCAGAGCAAGGCGCTCATCGATCGCGTGGTGGCGCTGCGCAGTGGGCAGCCGCTCCCGCCCGCCTCGGTGGAAACACAGGTCCCGGCTCCTGCAACCGCCCCGGTAAAGCCCCCCACACCGGTACCTGTGGAGGCCCCAAGAGCGCCTGCGCCACAGCCCCTGGCTCCGCCTCCGGGCATGGTCCGCCGGACGTCTCCGTCCCTCTCGGCTGCTGTGCCTTCGGTGGCCCCACCTCCTCCGGCAGCGGCGGCGCGTCCACCGCCTGCGGCTCCTCCGGCGACGGCTTCACCTACTCCCGCAGTGCCCCCACCTCCGGCTCCTTCCGCAGCACCTCCGGTTTCTCCCCAGCGCACAGAGCCACTTCGGGAGCCCAAAGCTCCCACGGTTCGGATGTGGTCCGTCCCCTTCACTCCGCCTCCCACCGGGACGCCTCCTCCGGCAGAACCCGTTTCCCCCACGGCGAAAGCCATCCCCCGTCCTCCGGTCGATCCGCTCCCCACGCCTCCGCCTGGGTTGGTCCAGCGCACGGCGGGCCCTGCCTCCGCCGAGCCTCCTGCTCGCCCTCCCCCTCGCCCTTCGGTTTCCATTCCCGCGATTCCCGCAGCGCCCCCTGCGGCGCCACCCGTGGCGCGTGCGCCTGCCGCTCCATCGCTCCCGCCCGAGCCGCGCACCGAGGAGGTTCCGCCGCTCGCACCTCTGCCTCCGGAGCCCTCTCGCACCGAGGTTCCCGCCGCCCCGTCCGAGGACTCTCGCCGTGTCTCGGAGGGCCGAGGCCGCCGGAGGACCGTGCTCGACATGCCGGTCAGCGCCCCCGTGGCTCCCTCCGCGCCCGAGGTCGTCCTGGGCATCGACCTGGGCACGACCCAAGCCCGTGTCGCTGTGTTCCACGAGGGCTCGGTCCGCCTCATCTCCTCGGGAGGCGTGGAGGCTCAGGGCCTTCCCTCCATGCTCGCGGTCGATGCCTCGGGGCAGCTCCTCGTCGGAGCGGCGGCCCTGGCCGAGGCCGAGCGAAACTCCCGCCACGCCGCCACGGGCCTCAAACGCCTGCTCGGCCTGCGCGCGCGCTCCCCCCGGCTTCGCAGCTTCGTGGGGCTCCCCTTCTCCGTCGCTGCCGACCCGCGCGGGGATGCGGGGGTCGAGCTGGGTGGGCGCGTCATCTCCCTGACCGACTTCGCCGCTCAGCTCCTGCGTGAGCTCAAGGCCAGCGCCGGCGCGTTCCTCGGCCGCGAGGCCACCCGCGCCGTGCTGTGCGTCCCTGCCTACTTCGATGCCCGCCAGCGAGCCGCCCTGCGCGAGGCCGGTGAGCGCGCGGGCCTTCAGACCCTGCGCGTGCTCAATGCCCCCGCCGCGGCCACGCTCGCGTACGGACATGGCCGGGGCCTGGCTCGCAAGCGCGTCCTCGTGGTGGACCTCGGCGGAGGCGGGCTCGAGGTCTCCGTCGTGCAGGTCACCGGCGATGACCTCGAGATCGTCACCACGGGCTCCGATCCGACGCTCGGCGGCATGGACTTCGATGCTCGCATCACCGAGGCCCTGATGAGCGACCTGCGGAACTCGGGCACCTCTTCGCAGGAGCCTTCGCTCGACTGGGGACCGCTGCGCGCCGCCGCCGAGTCAGCCAAGGTACGCCTCAGCGAGCAGGATGAGACACCCGTCCGCCTCCGCGAGGGACCCAGCCTCACCCTCAACCGCGAGCGCGTGGAGGCACTCACCGCGGATCTCGCCCAGCGCGTGACGGAAGCCACCCGCGAAGTGTTGGAGTCCAGCTCCCTCACCCCCCAGGGCCTGGATGCCGTGGTGCTCGTGGGTGGCCAGAGCCGGGCCCCGCTCGTCCGCCGGCGGCTCGAAGAGAGCCTCGGGGTGCCCGTACGCTCCGACGTGGATCCGCTCACCGCGGGAGCATTCGGGGCGGCGCTGCTGGGCCGCTCGCTGCTGGAGATCGACTCCGGCAAGCCAGGTGCCACCGTCTCGGATGTGCTCTCCGTACCACTCGGTGTGGCCGAGCGCGGGGGCACGCTCCGTCGCGTCTTCGAGCGCAACACCCGCCTTCCTGCAGACAAAACGCTCGTCCTGCCCGTCACCCCGGGACCGCTCTCGCTGGCCATCTTCCAAGGGGCTTCCTCCCTCGCCTCGGAGAGCGAGTACCTCGGAGCGCTCCACTTCCAATTCGAGCGCACGGGAGAAGCGGAGCTCCACTTCTCCCTTTCGCAGGACGGCATCCTCTCGCTGTCGGCCACCCTGCCCGGTGCGAAGCGCCAGCCGGTGACGCTGGCCACGGAGGACTTGGACGACACGGCCCGCGAGGCCCTCATCGCGCGCTCGCCCTTTGCCACCGAGACCAAGGAGAGCCCTGCGGGTCTCTTCTCCGGTCTGCGGAAGCTCTTCGGGAAGAAGTAGGCACCCGGACAGCCGGGCCCCTGAGGTGTGGCTCGGGCTCCGGGCACGCTCTCCATGCGCCGGAATGCCCGCTCTGGCACCGCTTCTTCCAACTGTGGACACGTGCCCAGATTCTTCCTGACTCACTTTCTGGGAGGTCACAATGAAGAACCGTTCGGTCGTGGGAAGCCTGGCAGCCGCCGCCCTGCTGTTCGCCGTTCCCGCCCTCGCGCAGGTTGAAGCCCAGGAGGTGGGAACGAAGCTCCACTACAATCCGGCAGAGGCGCAGGTGGGGCTGGATGTCCGCGTCGGTCTGGGAGGACTGACGGGCGCTGCGGGTGAGTATACGGGCACGGGCCCGCTCCTCGGCATCGCGGCCGATGCTCAGGTCTGGCCCGCGCTCGGAGTCGAGGTGGGCTACGAGGGGCAGCGCATCCCCATTGATGAGTCGCTCATCGGCTCTTCGGGCGAGGGCCTCTACCGCCACAACCTCGGGCTGATGGCCAAGGCGGGACCGCTGATCAACGACAAGTGGCGGCCCTTCGTCGGCGCGGGCCTGGGCCTGAGCTACATCAACCCCACGGACGGCGCGGACTTCCTCTATAAAAACGATATCGTCGAGGAGCTGCCGCTGGCGGCGGGCGTGGACTACAACTTCGGCACCATCTTCGCGGGGGCGAGGGCCAGCTACCGCCTGATGTTCGGCGAGAGCTTCGCGGAAGACGTGCGCCCCGGCCTCGACAACAGCGGCAATCTCTTCAACGCCAACATCACGCTGGGCGGGCGCTTCTAGCCCTGCTCCGCGCCTCTCCCGCTACGGCTTGTTCCGCAGCGGCACCAGGGCGCGGAGGCGCGGCTCCCGGAGCCACAGCCCGAGCCACAGGAAGGCAGCCAGGTAGACCGGGAACAGCACGTGGCTGAAGAGGGGGTTGCCGACGCGGACATGCGTCGCGATGGCGCCCCCGAGGTAGCCCGTCCAGAGAATGGCCCCCAGTACCGAGGTGCGCGGGAGCAGGTACACGGCGAGGCAGATCAGCTCGGTGATGCCCAGCCCCACGAGGACGCTCACCGGATAGCCCAGCTCGACCGTCCCCTTTACCGCCTCGGGGGTCTGCAGGAACTTGAACACCCCGTCGCCCAGCAGGAAGACGACCGCGAAACCGCTGAGAATGCGCCCCGTCCACAAAGCCGCCCTTGAAACCCGGGGCACCACAGCCGCAGAAGCCTTCGGGTTCTGACGCGAATCATTGAGGGCGAGGGGGGACGGCGAAGCAACGGAGCTGGCGGCCATGAATGCCTCCGAAAAGGTGGGTTCAAAGGCTTGGACTGGACCGGCCGACAAAAATCATCGGTCGCTCCGAAAAACCTTCTGAACCCACCTCCCCGGCCGCCGGAGGCCCGCCCGTCAGCGCCCGAGCTCGATGTTCTCCAGCACGCCCAGGGCGTCCGGAACCAGGACTGCCGCCGAGAAGTAGACGCTCACCAGGTAGGAGGTGATGGCCTTCTCGCTGATGTCCATGCGGCGCACCGAGAGGCTGGGCTGCACCTCGTCCGGGACTCCCGCGTTGTGGAGGCCGATGACACCCTGGTCCCCCTCGCCGGTGCGCATCACGATGATGGACGTGGTCCGCTCCGGGGTGATGGGGATCTTGTCGCAGGGCAGCAGGGGGACGCCGCGCCAGGCCATGAACCGGCTGCCGTTCACCTCGACTGGGGTGGGATAGATGCCCCGGCGGTTGCACTCCTGGCCGAACGCCGCGATGGTGCGCGGGTGCGCCAGGAAGAACCGGGACTTGCGGCGCCGGCTCAGCAGCTCATCCAGATCATCCGGCGTCGGCGGCCCGCTGCGCGGATGGAGGCGCTGCTTGAGATCTGCATTGTGCAGGAACCCGAACTCCCGGTTGTTGATGAGCTCGTACTCCTGGCGCTCGCGCAGAGCCTCGATGGTCAGCCGCAGCTGCTCCTGCGTCTGGTTCATCGGATCGTTGTAGATGTCCGCAACGCGGGTGTGCACGTTGAGGATCGTCTGCGCCACGCTCAGCTCGTACTCGCGAGGCCGGAGCTCGTAGTCCACGAAGGTGCCCGGCAGCTCCGGCTCACCCTTGTGGCCCGCAGCCAGCTCAATGGCAGCCTGCCCCATCTTGTCCTGGGGCATCTTCAGCCGCCGCTTGTAGACCTCGACGTGTGCGTTGAGCGCCGGGGACTGGCGGATGAGGGTCTCGAACGCCTGCTGCGGCAGCAGCATCACCGTGCACGGCGTGAGCGCCTTCACGGTGAACGGCCAGACGTCGTTCGACTCCACCACGGCCTGATCGCCGAAGTGGTCGCCGTCACCGAGTACTTCGAGGATGATCGGATCGCCGTACTTGCCCGTGCCCAGCTTGTTGGCCTTGCCGTGCGCCAGCAGGAACACGTGCTCGGCGGGCTTGCCCGCCTCGACGATCAGATCTCCGGTCTTGAACTCGCGCTGCACGAACTGGCGTGCCAGGGCGTCCAGCGTCAACGCCTCGGAGTCCAGGCCGCGCAGCAGCGGCAGCTTGAGCAGCTCCTGGGGGATGATCTCCACCTTGGCGCCGATGTTGCTGAAGTTCAGCCGGTCGTCCCCCACGGTATAGGACAGGCGCCGGTTGACGCGGTACGTGCCACCGGACACCTGGACCCAGGGCAGCATCCGCAGCAGCCACCGAGGGGAGATCCCCTGCATCTGTGGCTGCGTCTTCGTCGTCGTGGTCAGCTGCCGGGCGCCAGCGGTGCTGAGACTCAGCAGCTGTTCATCGGCATTTGGGGCACTGCCCGTGTTCACTGAGTTCGCCATGAGGTGTTCCTAACGTGTGGTCCGAGCCGTGGACGGCAGGCTAGCTGCGGCCGATCTCGACGCTCTCCAGGATGCCGAGCGCATCCGGCACGAGCACCGCCGACGAGAAGTAGGACGTCACCAGGTAGGAGATGACGGCCTTCTCGTTGATGCCCATGAAGCGGACATTCATGCTGGGCTCGATCTCGTCGGGGATGCCGGCCTGGTGCAGGCCGACGACGCCCTGGTTCTTCTCGCCCGTGCGCATCAGCATGATGGAGCTGGTGCGGCTCTCGCTGATGGGGATCTTGTTGCACGGGAAGATGGGGATGCCGCGCCACGCGGGAACCATGTTGCCGCTCACATCCACGCTGGTGGGGTAGATGCCGCGGCGGCTGCACTCCTGGCCGAACGCCGCGATGGTGCGCGGGTGCGCCAGGAAGAAGGACGGATCCTTCCACACGGTGGCCAGCAGCTCGTCCATGTCGTCCGGCGTCGGCGGGCCGCCGCGGGTGTGGATGCGCTGCTTGAGGTCCGCGTTGTGCAGCAGGCCGAACTCGCGGTTGTTGACGAGCTCGTGCTCCTTGCGCTCCTTCAGCGCCTCCACGGTCAGACGGAGCTGCTGCTCGGTCTGGTTCATGGGGTCATTGAACAGGTCCGCCACGCGCGAGTGGATCTGCAGCACCGTCTGCGCGACGCTCAGCTCGTACTCGCGCGGGGACGTCTCGTAGTCCACGTAGGTGCCGGGCAGCACGGGCTCGCCCTTGTGGCCCGCGGCCAGCTCGATGGCGGCCTGGCCCGACGTGTCCTGCTTCTTCTTCAGCCGGGCCTTGAAGTCAGTGATGTGCTTCTGCAGCGACGGGGCCTGAGCCACCACCGCCTCGAAGGCATCCTGCTTCAGGACGAGCACCGTGGCCGGAGTGAGCGCCTTGACCGTGAACTGCCAGTAGTCCTGCGACTCGAGCAGCGCCTCGTAGCTGTAGTGGTCGCCGTCCGCGAGCACATCCATCACCGTCTCGTCGCCGTACTTGCCCGCGCCGATCTTGTTCACCTTGCCGTGGGCGATCAGGCAGATCAGGTCCGCCTCCTTGCCCTTCTCGGTGATGACCTCGCCGGCCTTGTACTCCTTCTGGACGAAGCGTTCGGCCAGGGCCTGCAGCACCGCGGTGTCCTCGAAGCCGCGCAGCAGCGGCAGCTCGCACAGCTCCTGCGGGATGACCTGTACCTTCGCGCCCGTGCTGGTGAACGTCACCCGGCCGTCGCCGACGGCATAGGTCAGACGGCGGTTGACGCGGTAGGTGCCGCCGGACACCTGCACCCAAGGCAGCAGCTTCAGCAGCCACCGCGAGGAGATGCCTTGCATCTGCGGAACGGACTTGGTCGTCGTCGCCAGCTGGCGCGCCGCCTCCGTCCCAAGGCTCAGCTGCTGCTTCTCGGACTCCTCACTCGGCTTCACAGGATTCGCCATTGACGCATCTCTCCACTACGGGCTGAAGAAAGGGTGCTGCTGACAGTCATTGCTGAGGAACTACGGGTGGGTGAACAGCGACGCGATGCGCGCCGCCGAAGTGCCCAACCCCTTCGGAGCCGAGAACGTCCGCCCCGCGAGACGGCTGTTGATCAGCTCGAACTCCTTGTACCGGTCCACCGTCTGGTGCCACCGGAGCACGCCCGCCATCCACTGCTGGAGCTTCTCGACGTAGGCGTGCAGTTGCTCTTGCGTGGGGCTGTCCAGTTTGAAGTCCTCGATGAGGGCCGGCAGCTCGGTTTTGACGATGTGCTCGAACTGGCGCATGCGCGCGGTCATCAGCTCGTTGACCACCGAGGCCGCCTGCGCCTTGTCCAGTTCCAGGAAGCGCTGGACGACCAGCACCATGTTGTGGACCTCGCCCTCGAACTCGATCTCCTTCTGGTAGGAGAAGACGTCATTCGTGAAGCAGGCGTAGTCAGCGGCGGAGTTCTCGAGCCCCTGCATGGGCCGGGTCTTGAAGATCGCCGGAGGAATGCCTACATCCTGGGTCAGCCGCGCCAAGCTCATCGTGAGATCCGAGCCGAACGTCTTCCGGCGCATCTCCACGTAGTCCACCGGATCCGGCACGCGGTTCTGGCTCTGGTTGGCGAGCTCCCACAGCCAGCTCTCCGTCATGTCCATGATGGCCTTGCGGAACCCTCTCCGCGCGAACTCGGACAGCGGGCCGGCCGTGCGCGTCCACAGATCCGCCAGGCCCAGCTCCACTGGGTTGAGGGGAACCGCGGTCTGGGCCTTGGGATCTTCCGGCATGAACTGCACGAGCCGGGCGTTGAACACCTTCGCCCCCGCCATGTCGCGGGTGTTTCCGTACAGCGCCGGGAAGTAGTCGTCCGCGTAGGTGCCCCAGACCAGCCAGCAGGCGCTCAGGTCGAGCTGGGGACCGTTGGCGGCCGGGTGGATCAACGCACCACATAGGGCCACGTCCGCCACGTCGAACTTGTGATCGTCCCAGATGAAGACGCCCGGGTGGCCCGGCAGCGTCTCCAGCATGCCCATCCGCCGCGCCCAGTCCTTGGAGTTCCGACGTGCGGCGTCCAGGTGGGGGTTCACGTGCGTCGTGTACGGCATGTAGAACTTGGGCAGGACCGACGGGCCCACGGGCCGGCAGGGCACGTGCGTGTACTGCTTGATGCGTTGCAGTCCCAGGGCGCCCGGAGTGACGGGGATGCGCGCCCCGGAGATGCCAAGGCCCGAGAGGCCCAGGACATTCCCTCCGCCCGCACCGGCCTCCTTGTTCATGTAGCGGCTCGAGCGCATGTGCCACTCGTGGCCGCCGGACTGCCAGTCCTGAAGGCCCCGGACGTAGGTGAGCACCTGCGCCTGCTCGACCGGGTTCAGCCCGAACTCCGCGAAGAGCGAGGGCAGCTCCGTCACCACGGTGTTCTCGAACTGGTGGAGCCGCGAGGTGAGGATCTCGTTGGTCAGGTCCGCGGCACGCTGCGTCTCCACGCCCAGGAACTTCTCGAGCACCAGGACGCAGTTGGCGAGCTCACCCTCCTCCAGCTCCCGCTCGTAGGAGAACAGGTCATTGCGCAGGTGCACGCCGTCGGAGAACGTGTCCTTGAGCACCTTCATGGGCCGCGAGGCGGCGACCCGGTCGGGCACCTCCACGAAGACAGCGTGCTCCACGAGGTCCGCCGACCAGGGCGCTCCGCCCACCTTGCGGCGCATCTCGATGTACTCGATGGGGTTGGAGACGCGCTGCTCGCTGATGTTGGACAGCTCCCAGGTGGACTCTTCGAGCAGGGCCTTGGTGCTCTCGAAGAAGCGCTTGCGCCACTCCAGGGACTTGGTGGGGACAGTGCGCGCCCATAGGTCGATCAGGCCCCGCTCCACCGGGTTCTTGGGCTCCGGCGGGGGAGACATGTCCACCGGCATGAACGCGGGCAGCCCGTCGAGGTACTTCTTCGAGTTCACCCGATCTCGCGTCTTCTTGTAGAGCTCGAGGAAGTGGTCGTCGAAGTAGAAGACCCAGACGTACCAGTCGGTGATCAGATCCAGCTCGGGGCCCGGGCACTCGGGATGGGTGTACGCACAGAGCAGCGCGTAATCCATCGCGTCGAACTTGGCCTCGCTCCAGATGTGGGGGATGCCGCTGTCCTTGGGCGGATCGATGATCCCCATCTCGCGAGCCCACGCCTTGGAGTGCGTGCGGGCTCCTTCGAGGTTCGGGTTCAGGCGGGCCGGCCAGGGAACGTAGAAGTCAGGGAGCTTGAAGGGCTGCTTGGCGTGAGACTGGGCCATGGGTGCGCCCCCTGTTGCACGCAGCGCGCCAAACCCGGGTCAGCCTCACCTCCAGAGCGGGACCTCAAGCCCACTTGACATGTCAGATAACGAATATTTCCCGCTGACATGTCAGCGGCACGGACTGACATGTCAGCGCCCCGCATTGACATGTCAGCGGCACGGCCACGAGGCCTCAGTGGAGCCGGTAACGGAACGGCAACTCCAGGAAACAGGGACTGCCCAACTCCGGAGGCGGTGGAGGAAACGGCTCGGCGCTGCGCACCGTCTCCTCTGCGGAGTCGCACAGCACCGGATGTGGGCAGCGGCCGAGCAGCTCCAGCTTCAGCAGCCGCCCCTGGGAGTTGATGGACACGCGGAGCAGCACCTCTCCCGTGATGCCCGCTGCGGCCGCCAGGTGGGGATAGCGCACGCGCTCGAACCGATCCCGAATGAGCGCCTCCATGTAGCGCTCCACCCACGCCTCCCGCTCCTCGGGCGTGAGGGGTGGCGGCGCCGGTGGGCCGCTGGGGAGCATTCCTCCTGGGACGCCCCCCGTACCCTCACCCGCCCCCATCCCCTCCCCTGTGCTCAGCGCAACGCCCGTGAGAGCGACTCCGCCTTCGGCCTCGGAGCCACCGCTTGGGGCAGAGGGAGTGTCATCTCCCTCGGGAGTCTCCGCGGGAGCAGGGGGCGGCTCTTCGGCCTTGGGCACAGGTGCGGCCAGCGGCGCGGGATTCAGGAGGGAACGGACCTTGCGAGCCATCCTCCGCTGTGTGACGGCCTGCGCGGGGACGGCCGCCGCGGCCAACACGGACACAGGCCGAGCCGCCATGAGCCGAAGCACAGGCATGTCATGCGCCTCCGGCCGAACGGGAGCGCGCTCCGGCTCCCGCCGGTCCCGAGAGAAGAGCCCGACGGCCAGGACGTGGAGGGCGAGGACGAGCGGCACCACGCGCAGAAGCCGAGCGCGAAGCTCGGCCTGGTATGCATGGGCATCGAGGACAGAGGCGAACACCCCGGACCTCTCGCCAGCATCCCGCTGCATAGGCAGACCTCTCGCCGCTGGGCCCGGCCACGAGGTGCTCTGCCCAGAGCGCTATTCAAGAGCGGCGCGCCGCGCCCGTAAAGGGGGCCCCCGCTCCTGTGGCCCTCCAGTCGGCCCTGCTCAGTTGCAGCCCTGGTTCGTGAGGAAGGTCACCCCACGGTTCTTCTCGTTCGTGCCGTTCGAGCCGCCGTAGTCGACGTTCTCGAAGGACAGGAGCACGCTGGCGCCCGTGGACTGGTTCCGGAGCTCCATCGTCATGATGCTGGGGATGAGCGTGGTGAGGTTCGGGTAGTTCGCGCCGATGGTGTAGCGCATCCGGCCGTTCGGCAGGGCCGCGCACCTGGCCATCTTGTTCTCGAGCGCCACCCAGTTGCCGCGGTTGAAGTTGGCATCCTGAGGCACCAGGTTCGCACGCTTGCCCCAGCCCCCGAGCTGCGAGCCGATGAGGTGTCCCCCGTCGTAGTCATTGCTGGGATTGGCCGCGTCACCCCACTGCCCCACGTTCCCCTGACAGGTGTCGTTGCGCGCCTCGGCGGCGATCGGCGGCAGATACGAGTACGCGCGGTTCGGCCGGCCCGAGCCATCGATGTAGTAGTACTCGCCGTTCAGGCTGTGCCAGATGTTGCGGTCGCTCGACGGGAAGAACTGCGGGCAGTCGGTGATGAGCTCCGCGGTGACGTTACCGTGCTGCACGAACCCGACGCCGTAGGGCGCCAACGCTCGCTGGATCTCGGCCTCGGAGTGGCTCTCGAAGAAGTCCATCAATGCGCTCGGGCCACCGAAGTCCCGCTCGATCTGGCTGGAGACCTGTTCGCCTCCGAGGTCGTGACTGCCCAGATCATCGGGTCCACAACCCACGAGCCAGAGACCCAACACCGACACAACGGACAGCTTGCCGAGGGTGCGCACGTCGTCGCTCCTGCACAGGTGGGGGAATACTGCGGAACCTGTCGCAAGAACGATTGTAGTCGCAATAATTGAGAACTGAAGATTCAGAGCCCGAGAAAAACAACCACAGGAAAACGGGCGACCCGCGAAAAGCGAGTCTTTGTATCAATATGTGTTTCACCCCCTCAGGTAGCGCTCCTCTGAGGTGCAGTGCGTCATCCTCTCATCGTTAGAGCGTGAAGCGTGGCAGCAGCGTCTCCATCCGCGGATCTTTGTGCCACGCGTCAAGAATGGCCTGCCCCGGGGAACGCCCCGACGCGGCCACCCGCGTGAGCGGCTCCAGCAGCGGCGCGTCCTGCGGATCCAGGCGCTCCAGCCCGCGGCGGGCAATGGCCACCATCTCCCCCGCCAGCCGGTGCAGGTCGTGCTGCCCCAGCTTCCCCGCCAGCCCCTGCCGCCGGGCCGTGTCGTGGAAGGCCAGGTGCTCGGCGAGGGACAACTTCGGCAGCAGCCGCTCCCCCTCCTCCAGCGCCGTCCTGTCGTACAGCAGCCCGCGCCACAGCGCCCCCAGCGCCCCCGTCATCTCCGCCGAGCCGCAATCCGCCCCGCGCACCTCGATCACCTTCTTGAGCCGCACCTCGGGGAACAGCGTGGACAGGTGGTCCGTCCAGTCCCCCATGTCCGCCGGCTGGCCCTCGAAGCCCTCCTTCAGCAGCTGGCGGAAGTTCATCTTCGGGTGCAGGTACTCACCCCGCCGGCGCAGGAAGAGCAGCGGCGCGTCCAGCGCCCACTCCACATAGGCCTGGTACGAGAACGAGCCATCGAAGAACGCCGGCAGGTAGCCACAGCGCGTGGGATCCACTTCATCCCAAACTCGGTTGCGGAAGCTCATCCACTCCGAGGGCTTGCCCTCCACCAGCGGGCTGTTGGCGTACAGCGCCACCATCAGCGGCGCCAGCCGCGCCACCAGCACCGTCTTGCGGACACAGTCCTCCTCGTCCGCCCAGTCGAACGAGGCCTGCCCCGTCGACGTCATCAACATCATGTTCAGCGCCAGCCGCCCGCGCTCCGGCAGCGTGCGCCGCATCACCTTGTAGCGCGTCTTCGGCATCCAGGGGACGTCCGCCGGAGTCCCAAAGGGCCGGTATCCCATCGCCACCAGCTGCAGCCCCAGCTCTCCCGCCGCCGCCTTCGCCTCGGCCAAGTGCCGCAGGTTTTCCGCGTGGGCCTCGCGCGCCGTGAAGAACGGGCTGCCGGACAGCTCCAGCTGCCCACCCGGCTCCAGCGACACCGTCTCGATGCCCCGCTGCAGCGCGATCACCGGAGACTCGGGCGTCTCCCGGAACGGCGTGTAGCCGCCGCTCTTCGCTCCCATCTTCTCCAGCAACGCGCCGATGCCGGCAGGCCCCTCGTAGGGCACATGCCGCGCTGCGCCTTGCGGGAAAACGAACTTCTCATGCTCGAGCCCCAGCCGGTGCTCGGTCCGGGGCTTCTCCGCCGCCCGGAAGACGTCCACCAGCGTGTCAATGGAGGTAATCGGTTGGGAGACTGCTCGTTTGAGATCCAGGGACATGGCCGCGCCTATATAACGTTCAATGAACCCGCTGCTCCCAATTACGCACCCTCCCTGGATGAATCCAACCTCCCCGGTGCCGACCCTCGCCCCCAAGGCACGCTTCTCTGACTTCTTTCAGGGACTCGGGCTGCTGCCTCGCGCCTTCGGCCTCATCTTCCGCTCGCCCAAGCTCTTCCTGCTCTCCGCCTTGTGTGCCGCAGTGACACTGGCCGTACTGGTAGTCCTGGCCATCTTCCTCTGGCGCTACACCCCCGGGCTGATCAACAGGTTCTTCGCCCGCCCGGAGAGCTGGTACGGCGAGGCGCTCTGGCAGCTCGTGCGGCTGCTCATCTCCCTGGTGCTCTGGGTGGTGGGCGCCAACACGGTGCCCCCTCTCCTGCTCGCTCCTCTGCAGGACCCGCTCTCCGAGGCCACCGAGGAGCTGTGCGGCGCCCCGCCCTCCTCACCCTTCAGCGTGGGCGCCTTCCTCAAAGGGCTGATGACGGGAATTGCCCACACCCTGGCCCGCCTCGTCACCCTGCTCCTGGGGCTGGCGGTGCTCTTTCCCCTCAACTTCATCCCTGGGGTGGGCAGCATCCTCTGGACGGTGCTGGGCAGTCTGTGGAGCATGATCTGGATGGCGGGCGAACACCTGGCCGCCCCCATGACGCGCCACCTCTACCCCTTCTCCGAGGTGCGGCGGATGCTGCGCGAGCGCCGGGCCCTCACCTTGGGGCTCGGAGCGGGCGTCTACCTGCTCCTGTGGATTCCGATCCTCAACACCTTTTTCCTCCCGGTCGCCGTCGTCGCGGGCACCCTCCTCTATCGAGGGCTCCGGGCGTCCGGGCAGCTCCCCCCACCTCCTGCCGCTCCACGCACTGCGCCGTGAAATAAAGGAGCGGCCCGGGTGTCTCCGCTCGGAAGAGGACCCTTCGCCCAGGAGCGCCCGGGAACGCAGTGCCTCCCAGGAACGTTCCTGTTCGATACCGAGGAGCGGACGCCTTGAAGCACCCAGAGTCCATGATTAGGCTTGCCCGGCTGCCTTCTGTGCTTATCGCCCTCGACAACAGCTGGAATTCATTGGCCTTTTCTTCACGCATCACCCCGGGGTGGCAGACGCCCCAGCTTGGATGAACCACATGCCGCGAATGCTTCGCCGGATCATCGCTGTCGCTGTCTTGCTCGGGGCCTGGGCCCTCGTGGGCAGTGACCGGGCCCCCATTCCGCTCACCATGGGGGCCGCGCAGGCCAGCCAGGGGTGGGATGGCTCGCTCTCTCAGCCCAAGGGCGAGAAGGCCCAGCACGACCTGTCCTCCCTGCGCGTCTTCACGAAGGTCATCCTCTACGTGAAGGACAACTACGTCGACCCCAAGCGCGTGAAGCCCAAGGAGATGATGATCGCCGCGCTGGAGTACGTGGAGAAGAGCGTCCCGGACGTGCTCGTCGAGGGCAACGCCGAGACGGGCAAGCTCAGCCTCAACGTCAACGGCAAGACGAAGGACTTCGACATCAGCCACGTGGACTCGCCGTGGAAGATGTCCTTCACCCTCAAGGACGTCTTCGACTTCATCTCGAAGAACATGCGTCCCATCGAGGACACCCGCGACATCGAGTACGCCGCCATCAACGGCATGCTCTCCACGCTGGATCCGCACTCGGTGCTGCTGCGCCCAGAGCTGTACCGGGAGATGAAGCTGTCCACCAAGGGTGAGTTCGGCGGCCTGGGCTTCGTCATCCAGATGCGCGAGGGCAACCTCACGGTGGTCCGCGTGCTGCCGAAGACGCCGGCGCACCGCGCGGGCATCCAGAAGGACGACCAGATCAAGAAGATTGGCGAGGAGTCCACGGTCAACATGGACCTGAACGAGGCCGTGTCCAAGCTGCGCGGCCCGGTGGACAGCAAGATCACCATCACCGTGGAGCGCAAGGGCTGGGACAAGCCCCGCGTGATGACGCTGGCCCGCGCGATGATCTCGATCGAGAGCGTCCAGCACAAGCTGCTGGCCGGCAACGTGGGCTACGTCCGCCTCAAGAACTTCCAGGGCAACACCACGCGTGACTTGGAGGCCGCGCTGGCGGACATCCGCAAGAACGCCGAGGCCAAGGGCGGCACCATGAAGGGCCTGGTCTTGGATTTGCGCGGCAACCCGGGCGGTCTGCTGGAGCAGGCCATCCAGGTGTCCGACACCTTCATCTCCAGCGGCGTGTTGGTGGCCACGGTGGGCCTGTCCGACAAGCTGCGCGAGGAGAAGCGCGCCCGTCCGCAGGAGGGCGAAGACGCCTACCCCATCGCCGTGCTGGTGAACTCGGGCAGCGCCTCGGCCTCGGAGATCGTCGCTGGCGCGATGAAGAACCTCAACCGGGCGGTCATCATCGGCCGGCAGACGTTCGGCAAGGGCAGCGTGCAGGTGCTCTATGACTTCCCGGACGACAGCGCGCTGAAGCTGACCATCGCTAAGTACCTGACGCCGGGCGACGTCTCCATCCAGGAGGTGGGCATCATCCCGGACATCCAGCTGGTGCCCACGAAGGTCACGGATGAGAGCGTGATCGTGTTCGCGCCCCGCCGCTCCATTGGCGAGGCGGATCTGGACCAGCACTTCGGCAACCCGGACTCGGACAAGGTGGCCAAGAAGCGCGAGGACGTGCTGGATCGCGAGAAGCCCATCGACAGCCTCAAGTACCTGAAGGTGGACGAGAAGGTGCAGGCCCAGGCCACCGCCAAGAAGGAGAAGGAGGAGGCCGAGAAGGCTCCGAAGACGGCGCAGAAGGATGCCAAGGACGCCAAGGGCAAGGCCGGTGGCAAGGACCCGCTGCTGGACACGGAGGTGGGCGGCCAGAGCGAGGACCTCGACGACCAGCTGGACGCGGAGAGCCAGGACGAAATCAAGGAGGACTTCGAGGTCTCCTTCGCCCGGGACTACGTGCTCAAGGCCACCTCCAGCAACCGCATGGAGCAGCTGAAGCAGGGCAAGGCCTTCATCGACCAGAAGCGTGCGGAGGAGGAGCAGCGCATCAACTCCGCCATCGCCGCGCTGGGCGTGGACTGGAGCCCGGGCCCCACCCCGAAGAACGTGCAGCTGGAGGCCACCTTCTCTCCGCCGTCGGATCAGCCGGTGAAGGCCGGTGAGGCGCTGGACATGGTGGTGACGGCCGAGAACAAGGGCACCGAGCCGCTCAAGCGCGTGCGCGCCTGGACGGAGAGCGACAACGCCTTCCTGGACCGCCGCGAGTTCGTGTTCGGCTCCCTCGCCCCGGGCGAGAAGAAGACGTGGAAGGTGCAGGTGAAGCTGCCCAAGGACATGACTTCGCGCCGGGATGACGTGACGGTGAAGTTCATGGACGACAACGGCCTGCTGCCCAAGACGCTGGTGAGTGAGCTGGGTTTCCTGGAGCTGCCGCGGCCGTCCTTCGCCTTCAACTGGCAGGTGCTGGATGACTGCGCCACGTGCAACGGCGACGGCGTGGCCCAGTTCGGCGAGGACATCACCGTGGCGCTGGACGTGACGAACGTGGGCAACGGCGTGGCCATGAACTCGTTCGCCACCATCAAGAACGCGGGCGACCCGAACGTCTTCATCAAGAAGGGCCGCTTCAGCCTCGAGGAGCTGGCCCCGGGCGAGACGAAGACGGCGCGGTTCCTGCTGGAGGTGAAGAAGGGCTACAAGGGCGACACCTTCCCGCTGAAGCTGGCCATCATCGACGAGCCGCTGGAGGAGTTCGTCACCGAGAAGCTGGAGCTTCCCGTGCGCGACACGGCGGCCCTGACGCTGGAGCCCACCAAGTCCATGGTGAAGCTGAGCGAGAAGACGGAGCTGCTCAGCTCGCCGCTGCCGGACGCCAAGCCGGTGGGTCGGGTGTCGAGCGCCTCGGTGCTGCCCGTGGTGGCTGTGGGCAAGGGCTTCTACAAGGTGACCGTGGGTGAGGATCGCTTCGCCTTCGTGCGCAGCTCGGACGCCAAGGAGCAGAAGGCCGCCAAGGCGGTGCTGCCCAAGAAGGTGGAGTGGCTGACGCGCATGGCTCCTCCGGGCATCCACCTGGATGTGGACACCAGCCACGGCGGCGTGATGGCCACTGGCGACCGGTACTCGCTGTCCGGCACGGTGACGGATCCGGACGGCATCCTGGACGTGTACGTGCTGGTGAACGACCAGAAGGTCTACTTCAAGGCGGTGGATCCCAAGGGTGAAGAGCCGCGCAAGCTGAAGTTCTCCACGGAGTTCGCGCTCAAGGAGGGCAACAACAATGTCCTCGTGGTGGCGCGCGAGGATGCGGACTTCGCCAGCCGCAAGACGCTGGTGATCCGCCGCCGGCCGGCCGAGGTGGCGCAGAAGCTGGTGGGCTCCAGCACGGGCCCGCAGCAGAAGACGCCGTAGGCCGCGAGCACACACGGTGCATTTCCCGGGCGGCTCCCCGGAGGCTTCGGCCTCTGGCGGGGCCGCCCGTTTTATTGACGCTCTTGGCGGCGGCACGTTAGCGTCCGCCGAGAGTGGCCCCCGTTGCCGGCGGGAGCCCTGGGAGGCGGTTTGAGGATGCACGCGTTCAGTCGGTGGATGGCCCTAGTGACGCTCCTGTCGGGGGCCGCCGCGCACGCGGACAAGAATGACCTGCGGCTTGTGAGCCTGGGCAACCCGAACGCAGGGGGCGCCAACGCCAGCGCCACGGCGAACTCGGACTTCCAGGCCTTCGCGCGATCTATGGCTGCGAGCCTGATGTCCGCGAACCTGATGCCGCCGGAGTCGCTGGGCCACGCGGGCTTCAACGTCAACGCGGAGCTGTCCGTGGTGAACCTGCCGAAGGCGCGGGCTGAGGGCGAGGACAGCGGTGTCACCATCCCGATGGAGGAGGCACAGCCCGGCACGATGCTGGTGCCCGCCCTGCACGTCCGCAAAGGCCTGCCCTTCTCCACGGAGCTGGGCGGGCGCGTGGCCTGGATCGAGCGGAGCCGCATGATCGCCGCGACCGGCGAAGTGAAGGTCGCCCTTCACGAAGGAGGAATCATCGAGGGCTTCCTCAAATACCTACCGGACCTGGGCGTGCGCGGCCACATCACCAAGCTGATGGGCGCCCAGGATCTGAGCCTCACCGCCATGGGCTTCGATGTGGGCATCGGCAAGCGGCTCCCGCTGGGCGGCATGGTGACGTTGACGCCTTATGGAGGCCTGGACTTCTCCGTCGTCAGCGCCCAGTCGGCCACCCTCGACTTCCAGCCGGACCGCGCCCCCAGCACCACGCTGGATCCGGTGGCTGCGCTCCAGAACACGGGCTCCTACGGGCGCCTGCACTTCCACGAGAACATGACCCAGCGCATCTACGGCGGCGCGCGCTTCGTCGGCGGCGTGCTGCAGCTGGGCGCGGAGATCTCCTTCACCCGCCTGGGCAACGTGCCCGTAACGGACGGCTCGGAGCAGACACGTGGCCTGCCCACGGTGGTCACCTTCAACACCTCGTTGGGCCTCGACTTCTAATCAGGGTCCTGTCGGCCGCTCCGCAGGGCCTCTCGCAAGGCTCCGGGGCGGTTGGTGATGAGGTAGGAGACGCCCAGCGCCTCCAGCTCCCGCGCCCGCTCGGGCGCGTCCACGGTCCATGCGGCTACGCGTAGGCCTGCGTTGAGCCACTCCTCCATGCGCTCCGGCGTGCACGCACTGTGGTGCGGGTGCACCGAGTGCGAGGACACCAGCGGGCTCAGCAGGTGAGCCTGGGGCGCCCAGGGCCTGTCCGGGTGGATGAGCAGCCCGCGCCGCAGAGAGGGTGCGACGGCGGCGACCCGGAACAAGCACATCGAGTTGAAGCTGGAGATCACCACCCGCTCGCTCAGCCCCTTCTGGGTGACGAGCTCCGCCACGCGGCGCGACAGCCCCCCATCCCGGACCTGGGCGCACTTCAGCTCGATGTTCACGAGGAAGTGCGAGGGCAGCGCGTCCAGCACCTCCTCCAGCAGGGGAATGCGTGCGGGGCGGAAGCCCAAGGACGTGCCCACGTCTGCCCGCTGGAGCTTCCACCAAGCGGTGGTGCCCACCTGCCAGGGCAGGCCGGCGAGCCGGTCCAGCCGCTCATCGTGACAGACCACCACCTCGCCCGAGCCGCACACCTGCGCATCCAGCTCCACGCCGTCAGCGCCCTGGCGCACGGCCTCGGAGAAGGCCTCCAGGGTGTTTTCGGGGGCGTCAGCACTGGCCCCTCGGTGGGCGAGCAGGAGCATGGGGACAGTCTGCGCCAGAGCAGGCCCAAGAAGGCGGGAGAAGTACGGCCCGGCCTTCTCAGGAGACAGGTGGCTTGCCTCGCCGAGGGGTTTGCTGCACTGTGGCGCCCATGTGTGGGCTGGGCCTCGGCGAAATGATTGTCATCGGCTTCATCCTGGTGGTGGTCTTCTCCGCCTCGCGGATGGGCCAGCTGGGCAACGCCGTGGGCAAGTTCGTCTACTCGTTCAAGAAGGCCTCCAAGGGTGAGGACTTCGTGGACGCGAAGCCCCTGCCCCCGGGCGCGCGGCGCGGCACCACGGACGCCGAGTACACCGACCCCACCAAGAAGAGCTGAACCCTCTTCCGTCCCTGGACGCTACAGTGCACCCGAACCCCTCCGGAGGGATTCGGTGCTCTGCCGCCACTACCACCTCGTAGGCGAAGGCTGCGACAGCGCCTTCACGGTTGATACCTCGCGCATCACCTTTGGTCGAGGCTGCCTGGCCGAGGTGGGTGATCGCGCCAAGGCGCTCGGGATGAAGCGCGTGGCCCTGTTCTCTGACGAGCGCATGGCGCGGCTCGAGCACTTCCAAAAGGTGCGTCAGTCCCTGAGCGCCGCCGGGCTGGACGTGGCCGTCTACACGGACGTGCACGTGGAGCCTACGGATCAGTCCTTCCTGGAGGCGGCGCGGTTTGCCTCGGAGGCCCGGCCAGACGGCTACATCTCGCTGGGTGGCGGTTCAGTCATCGACACGTGCAAGGGCGCCAACCTCTACGCCACATACCCGGCGGACTTCCTCGCCTACGTGAACGTGCCCGTAGGCCAGGGGCGTGCGGTGCCCGGCCCGCTCAAGCCGCACATCGCCTGCCCCACCACCTCGGGCACGGGCAGCGAGGTGACAGGCATCACCATCTTCGACCTGCTCTCCCTGAAGGCGAAGACGGGCATCGCCGCTCTGGCGCTGCGTCCCACCGAGGCCCTCATCGACCCGGACTGCACAGCCACCCTCCCGAGCGAGGTGGTCGCCGCCAGTGGGCTCGACGTGCTGTCCCACGCGCTGGAGTCCTATACGGCCCGCCCGTATGTGCGCCGCCCTGCCCCTGCTCGCCCGAGCCTGCGCCCCATGAGCCAGGGCGCCAACCCGTGGAGCGACCTGGGCTGCCGCGAGGCGCTGCGCCTGATGGGCCTGTACCTGGAGCGCGGAGTGGCGGACGCACAGGACCACGAGGCCCGAGAGCAGCTGATGTGGGCCGCCACGCTGGCGGGCATCGCGTTCGGGAACGCCGGAGTGCACGCGCCGCACGGCATGGCCTACGCGGTGGCCGGGCTGGTTCGAGACTTCCACCCCTCGGGCTACCCACAAGGCGAGCCCCTGGTGCCGCACGGCATGTCCGTCATCGTGAACGCCCCGGCCGTGTTCCGCTACACCGCCGAGGTGAGCCCCGAGCGGCACCTGGAGGCCGCAGAGTGGCTCGGCGCGGACGTGCGAGGTGCGGCGCCCGCGGATGCCGGTGAGGTACTCGCGAGGAAGCTGATCCAGATCATGCGCACGGTAGGCATGCCCAACGGCCTGGGTGGCGTCGGCTACACCGAGGCGGACCTCATTCCCCTCACCGAGGGCGCCTACCCGCAGCAGCGGCTCCTGCAGAACGCGCCCCGGGAGATGAGCCGCCCCGTGCTCACCGAGCTGTTCCGCCAGGCGCTGCGCTACTGGTAACCCCTTCCGAGGCCTCCGCCGTGTCCGAAGCCGAGACTGCTGACCGCTACCGCTACTTCCTGCCCATCACCACTCGCTGGATGGACAACGACGTCTACGGCCACATCAACAACGTCACCTATTACAGCTACTTCGACACGGTGGCGAACCACTACCTCATCCACGAAGGGGGCCTCGACATCCACAGCAGCCCCGTCATCGGCCTGGTGGTGGAGTCCCGGTGCTCCTACCACGCCCCGCTCGCGTATCCGGATCGCCTCCGAGCAGGTCTGCGCGTGGACAAGCTGGGCAACCGCTCGGTGACATACGGGATCGCCATCTTCAAGGAGGGCGAGGAGCAAGCCGCCGCCCACGGGCACTTCGTGCACGTCTTCGTGGACCGAGCGTCGCGCAAGGCCATGGCCATTCCCGAGCGCCTGCGCGAGGCCCTCGCGCGCCTTGCCCCTCCTCCGCCCACGACGGAAGAAGAAGTCTGATCAGCCGGTGGCCTCAGTCCCCAAGAGCCTGCGGGTAATTGCCCGCGTCAGCGAGAGCAGGTTCGCCGGGGTGAAGCGGAACCACATCCCCACGTATGAGCCGTTCGTACGGAACTCCGGGTTGACCGAGGCATAACGCCGGGCCGCAGGCTTCTCGAAGAAGGCGGGGGGATAGCGGCCCAGCGTCTCGGGCGTCATGTAGATGTTCACGAAGAACAAGCCCGTCTCGGGATCCACCCGGAAGTGACTCTCTTCGGCCAGGACCCGGAAGGCGTCGCGCACCGCCGCCTCCTCCCTCCCGGACGCTTTCGGGTCGACCATCTGATACTCCGCGAGCGCCTCGGTGATGGACACGAAGCCGAAGATGCTCGGAATGGACAGCCGGTAGAAGCGCGTCCTCGGGTGGCGAAGCTGGTTCTCCAGGAAGAACGACAGCCCCGCGAGCAGGTGCAGGCCCCGGCGGCGGAACTCGGGAAGGATCCGCAGCTTGCCTCCCAGGATGATGCGGCTCCGAGGCAACGCCATGGGCGCCGTCCTCCAGAACTGGAAGCCGACGATGCCCCCGGTGTCCACGCGGCGGAAGACGTGGACCACCTCGTTTGCCTGAGCGTGCACGCGGAAGTGCTCCAGGTCCTCGGCCATCAGCCGGGTGGCCAACGCGTGCAGTTCCCGCAGCGTGGCCTCGGTGAGCTCCTCCCGGCGGATGCGCTCCATCCGAACCGCCGGGTTCATCTCGGAGAGCCGCAGCAGGAAGTCGAGCATGGTCCCCCCTGTTCTAGCGCCACCCGCGCCGAGGACCATGGAAGATCCGCTACGCCAGGGCAGTTCCAGTGTGGCCGTGGCTCCCCTTGCGCAGGAAGTCCATGCGCGCCTCGTCTCCCCGCAGGCTACCGCTGGCGGAGCGCGCCCTGGGGCCGCGCTGGGCCGTGCTCAGCGGCTCGGCTCCTCCACAGGCTCGCAGCGCACGAGGGCCTCGAGCCGCTCCATCCCTCCTCCCACGTAGATGGTGCCCGAGGTGGGCGCCGCGTCCGAGTACGAGCGCCCCACCGCCAGCCGCACGTGATCCGTCTGAGTGATCACGCCGTTGGTGGGATCGAACCCCTTCCACCCGCGCTCTGGGAGGTACGCCTGGACCCAAGCGTGCGAAGCCTCGGCCTGCTGCGTGTTCGCGTGCTTGGGGCCCGTGTAGATGTAACCGCAGGTGTAGCGCGCGGGCACTCCGAGCAGACGCGCCAGGCAGACGAAGAGGTTGGTGAAGTCCTGGCACACCCCGTGCCGCGCCGCGTACACCTGGAACGGCGTGGTGTGCACCGTCGTCACCCCCTGCGCGTAGCGGTACTCCTTGAAGAGGGTGAAGTTGAGGTCCAGCAGCGTGTCGAGCAGGTCGAAGTCGTTGCGCCGCGCGAAGCTCATCGCGTACTCGAGCAGCTCCTCGAGCTCCGTGTCCGGCAGCGCCGGGGGCTGAAGGAACGGCTGCAACATCACCTGCTGCCACGGCATCCACAGCAACGGGAACGTGGTGCGGATGTGCGGCGTGTGAGAGCCCAGCGGATCCGTGTCCTTCAGCTCCACGCGGGAGCGTGCTTCGATGACGAGCTCCGTGTAGGGCGTCTCCACGTGCGCACGCCGCACCCGGTTGCCAAACACGTCCTCGTACTCCTCGCGGAGGGTGCCCGCGGACATGGTCAGCTCGTGCGAGAGCACGGACTGGAGCCGATCCTGCGCGGGCGTCATCCGGAGGATATGGGTGCTGCGCTCCACGGCCCGGTTGTAGCGGTAGACGGTGCGGTGATGCACATCCATCACCCGGGACTTGGCCACGTTGGGGCGGCGCAGACGGGCGCGGGCCTCCAGCTCGGCGGCCACAGCGTCCTGGCCGGCCCCGCGCGGCACGTTCGGAGGCAGCACCTCGGCGCGCACGGCACCCTGCCGCACCACCACCAGGGCCCCGGGAGGCACGGGCGTCCAGTCGGCCTTCATGCCCGTGCGCGACTCGATGGGGTCCGTGCAGATGATGACGCCCTTGTGGCCCTTGGCGCCGCGCTTGGTCAGGTCCATCTCCACGTCATCATCGCCCAGCGCGAGCCGGTCGTACGGCGGCTTCACGCGCCACAGCCACGCGCCCGTGGCGCTCTGCGCGTCCGCGTAGACGCACAGGTCCTGCCCGTCCGTGAAGAACAGGGTGAGCGGACCGAAGGAGTTGATCTCCTCCAGCCAATCGCGCAGCCGCTCCAGATCCACCTCCCCGAGCCGCTGCCAGCCCGCCGCCTGGACCCAGCTGAGCAGCCGGCAGAAGACGAGCTCCGAGTCGGTGGAGCCCACGGGCGCGAGGTGGATTTCGGGCGGAGGCGGCAGGGCACGGCGGAGGCTGCCGCTGTGGCCGAACATCCAGTCCCGGCCGCCGTAGCTGCGGCAGAAGGGCTGGGTGTTGGCGTCGCTGATGGCGCCCCACTTGGCGTTGCGGATGTGCAGGAGAAAGAGCGGAGACTCCAGGTGTCCCCAGGCCTTGACGAGCTCGCTGTGGATGCTGCCGCCCGGCGGTGGGGCGTGCTCCTTGAGCACCTGCGCCGAGGGCTCACTGCCCGGGTAATAGCCCAAGCCCCACCCGTCCGGGAGCTTGTTCCCGGGAGCGAGACAGCGAAGGTCCAGGCTGGGGGCGAGCGTCCCCTCGAAAGAAGTGGCAAGCAGGTTGGGCATGGGGACGCGGAACTTTACTGGGCCTGAACCTGGGAACCCAGGGTCTTGGGCGTGCCGAAGAACTCGGCGGCCAGGGACTGGCAGAGCGCGGCGGTGGAATCCACCACGTGGGTGAGCAAGCTGTGGATGGTGATGTTCGGATCCGCGAGAGCATCCGGTCTCAGCCTCGCGAGCAACTGCTTGCTCAGCGCCACCGTCTCCGCTCCGGGCAGGCCCCTCGTTCCGGGCGGGTGGAACTCCTCCAGGTAGCGCGTCGCGGACTTCAGGCAGTAGCGGATGGAGCGCGGGAACTCCTGCTCGAAGAGGAGGAAGGAGGCCACAGCGTCGCCCGTCACCTTGCCCTGGTTGCGCTTCATGAAGGCCTCGAAGCCCGAGCAGGCGCGCAGCAACGACAGCCAGAGGCTCGTCTCCACCACCTGGTGGCCATCCGGCAGTTGCTTGAAGGCATGGTGGTGCACGTCCAGCACGCGGGCCGTCTGCCCCACGCGCTCCAGGAGCACGCCCAGCGTGATGAAGTCCAGCGGCGCGTCGTGGAGCATGGTGTTGCGGAACAGACCCAGGCACAGCTGCGCCATGCGGCGCACGTGGCGGTAGAAGCCGTAGCGGTGCTCCTTGAACTCCCTCCGGGCCTCCTCGCTGTGCAGCCACAGGTACAGCTCGTTGAGGACCTCCCAGCACTCGAGGCTCACCACCTCGCGGATGGCGCGCGCGTTCTCGCGAGCCCAGCTCAGCACCTCGATCAGGCTGGAGGGGTTCTTCTGCTCCCACACCATGTACTGCTGCACCTGCTCGCCGTCGCTCTCGGCCACGGTGCCGTGGAGCGCATCGAAGCGCTCGCGCTCGCCGAAGACGACCACCACGGGGCTCCAGACCTGCTCCGGAGACAGCCCCGCGTCCAGCGCCAGCGTGCCCGTCACCTGGAGCACCCGGGCCGTGCTCTCGGCGCGCTCCAGGTAGCGCCCGAGCCAGAAGCAGTGCTCCGCCACTCGCGCGATCATACGGCCTCCCGCTGCACCCAGGTGTCCTTCGAGCCACCACCCTGGCTGGAGTTCACCACGTACGAGCCCTCCCGCAGGGCCACGCGACTCAGGCCACCCGGGAGCACCCAGGGCCCCTGTGGGCCGGTGAGGATGTAGGGCCGCAGATCCACGCGGCGAGGCGCCACCTTCTCCTTGTCGGCGATCCACGTCGGGCAGGAGGACAGCTCGACGCGGGGCTGAGCCACGTAGCGACGGGGCTCGTCGAGGATGCGCTGGCGGAACTCCTCGCGGGCCTCGCGCGTGGACTGAGGGCCCATGAGCATGCCGTAGCCGCCCGCCTCGTCCACCGTCTTCACCACCAGTTCCTCCAGATGGTCGAGCACGTATGCGCGGTCCTCCTTGCGCAGGCACACGTAGGTGGGCACCTGCTCCAAGAGGGGCTCCTCAGAGAGGTAGAAGCGGATCATGTCCGGCACGAAGGCGTAGACGGCCTTGTCGTCCGCCACGCCGTTGCCCGGGGAGTTGGCCAGGGCGACGTTGCCTGCGGCGTAGGCGCGCATCAGCCCGCGCACGCCGAGCATGCTGTCCGGACGGAACATCTCCGGATCCAGGAAGGCGTCATCGATGCGGCGGTAGATGACATGGACGCGGCGAGGCCCGCGCGTGGTGCGCACGAAGACGCGGTCGTCGTCCACGAAGAGGTCGGCCGGGTGAACCACCTCCACGCCCATGGTACGGGCCAGGAAGGTGTGCTCGAAGTAGGCCGAGTTGTAAGGCCCGGGCGTGAGCACCACGACGGTGGAGCGCTCGGGGGCCTCGGGGGACACGGCGCGCAGCGTCTCGGCGAGGCGCGCCGGGTAGTGGTCCACCTGGCGGACGCGGGCCTGCTCGAAGATCTCCGGCATCACGCGCTTGGAGACGATGCGGCTCTCCAGCACGTAGGAGACGCCCGATGGCGTACGGAGGTTGTCCTCGAGCACCCGGAAGGTGCCCTGCTGGTCGCGGATGAGATCGATGCCCGAGATGTGGATGCGCACGCCACCTGCGGGGCGCACGTGGCGCAGCTGGGGCAGGTACAGCTTGGTGCCATAGACGATCTCGCGCAGCTCGGGACGCTCAGCGAGCATGCGCTGCTCGCCATAGACGTCATCCAGGAAGTGGGCGAGCGCCCGGACGCGCTGCTCCAGCCCGCGCTCCAGGTGGACCCAGTCGGGCGCGGAGATGACGCGGGGGATGAGACAGAAGGGGAAGATCTTCTCGGTGCCTCGGGCGTCCGAGTACACGGAGAAAGTCACACCCTGGTTGAGCAGGGCGCGCTCCGCGAGGCTCTGGAAGCGGGCGAAGTCCTCGCAGGTTCGAGCCCCGAGCATTCCGAGGGTGCGAAGGAAGGCGGCACGCGGCGTCCCCGCCGCATCGAACAGCTCGTCAAACGTCCCGGGCGCGACGGCATAGCCCTCGAACAACCCGGGTACTGACTCCCTTCTCATCCAGTCTCCTCCGGCCCACGGCTCCCCATGGGGATGACACCGTGCGTTGATCACTCTAGCCCGGTTGGGGCGGTATTTAGGAGAGGGTCTGGAGCACCCTGGCCATCACAGGATGATGGTGCGGCGGCCTTCGACGACGACGCGGCGCTCCAGATGGGCGCGCACGGCCCGGGCGAGCACCACGCGCTCCACATCCCGGCCCACGCGCACCAGTTCCTCGGGACCCATGGCGTGGGAGACGCGCGCCACGTCCTGCTCGATGATGGGCCCCTGGTCGAGGTCCTTGGTGGCGTAGTGGGCGGTGGCGCCGATGATCTTCACACCTCGGGCATAGGCTTGGTGGTAGGGCTTGGCGCCCTGGAAAGCCGGTAGGAAGCCGTGGTGGATGTTGATGACGGGGGGCGCCTGCTTGAGGAAGTCATCGGTGAGCACCTGCATGTAGCGGGCGAGCACCACGAGATCGATGTGGTGGCGGCGCAGCAGGTCCAGGACGGCGGCCTCTTGGGCGGGCTTGGTGTCGGGGGTGACGGGGAGCGTGAAGAAAGGGACGCGGAAGTTCTCCGCCACGGACTCCAGGGCGGTGTGGTTGCCGATGATGAGGGGTATCTCGCACGGCAGCTCGCCGCTCTGCTGGCGCAGGAGCAAGTCGTAGAGGCAGACGGGCTCCTTGGTGACGAGGATGGCCACTCGGGCGACTCGGTCGCTGAAGGCCACGGACCACTCGGCCTGGAGCGAGCCCGCCAGCTTCGCGAAGGCATCGGTGAGGCTCTTGCGCGAGCTCGAACCGCCCAGCCCCTGAACGGCCTGAGGGCTCTCGAGGCGGGACAGGTCCACCACCAACCGCATGAAGAAGCGGGGGCCACCGCTCTCGGTGAAGACCTCGGTGTGGTTGCTGGCGTCGATGATGTTGAGACCCAGTTCGGAGAAGAAGCTGGCCAGCCTGGCAACGAGGCCAGGAGCGTCGGGAGAGGCAATCAGGAAGGTGGCTCTGGCTGCGGAGGACATGGCTCCGCACGTACTCCAGGCCCCTTGCCCCGGACAAGCCCTCGCTCCGGCTTGGGATGATCGCCGAGCCTCCGGGGTCTGGTAATGTAACCTTGGAGGTCAGCCCGCAGTGTGCCAACCTATCATATGGACCCTCGCCATCGTTCTCCTCCTCGGAACGACTGCGCGGGCTCAATCGAGCACCCCTCAAGAGCGCCGAGGACGGTCCGTCACCGTGACCGGCAACCCCATGGATCCGCCGCACGAGATCCGCATCGCCCAGGGCGTCACCACGGTGTTCCGCTTCCAGTCCCCGCTTAACCGAGAGTCCGTCGAGGTGGATGGGCGCGGCACTCGAATCACGGTGGACGCAGGCGATCGGTCCCTCATCCTTGAACCTCTGCTCAAGCTCGCATCCACCGAGCGCCTGGCTCTGCGCGTCCCATTCGCGGATGGGAAAGCTCCGGCTCACGCGGTGTTTGTTCTCGTGCCGGCTTCCTCCGAGGTGGACACCCGGATTGACGTGGTACGGCTTGAGCCACCAGAAGCCACCTGTCAGACCGACCTGCTGGCGCTCAGAGCCCAGTGCCATGCGAGGGGGCCTCTTGAATTCGCGCGGGCCGGCTACTTGGACGAGACCGGCGTCAAGACCACATCCTTTGAGTTCTACCGGGACGAGGTGGGCGGCTTCGAGTCGGCACGCGGCGTTTCCCATCTCGGCCCCGGCTGGTTGCTGCTGGATGTCAGAATCATCAACGAGTCCAGTCACCCTTGGCTTCCGCAAGAGGCGACGATGACAAGTGATGAGGGAAGGCAGGTGACGGTGCGAACGATGACAGCAATCCCAGAGGAGATTTTACCCGGGCAAGATGGGCGAATTCTCGTGGAAACGGAGGCACCGCCAAAGGGTACTGGGGGAAAATACGTGCTGGAACTCAGAGGGAAAGATGGCCGGAGCTTTTCGATTCCCGCCGTGCGCGTGCTGCCGAAGGTGGAGGGCAAGCCGTGATCGGAACAAGCGAGCTACCGCCCGGCACCGTCGTGGACGGCTGGCAGGTGGTAGGGGCCATGAGTCAGGGCGGCTTCGGCGCTGTCCACCAGGTGGAGAAGGACGGCCAGCCGTTCGCGCTCAAGCTCGCGCTACACCGGCAGGAGAGCGGCGACCATGGGCGGACACACGCCCGCACGCTGCGCGAGGTGCTGGTGCTTCTGATGCTGGACCATCCCAACATCGTGAAGCCGCGCGCCTTTGGTTACTTGCCCGATG